>CANQZL010000050.1 GCA_947628325.1 uncultured Bacilli bacterium | reverse complement strand
GGAAAAAAATGAAAAATAAAGTTTTATCTGATGCCTTTGGATGGCTATTTATAGGTTTATTAATTTGTTTTGGAGTATCATATGTTACAACTATTAGTGATGAAATGGTTAGCTTAGTTTATGGTTGTTTAAATGGTTGGGGATATTTGGTATTCTTAGCTGCTGAATTAATAGTTGCTTTTGTTTTAGTATTAAGAATTACTAAATTAAGTCCTGGTATGGCAAAACTATTATATATTTTATACACAGCTTTAACAGGATTAAGTTTAACAGGAATATTTGCAGTATATACTGCTAGTAGTTTAGCATTTGTCTTCTTAGCAACAGCGGTAATATTTGGAACATTTGCAATAATTGGTAAGACTACAAAATTAGATTTATCTAAATGGGGAGTATATTTATTAGTTGCATTATTTGCAATTATTATTCTAGAAATTATAAATATCTTTGTAAAAAGTGAATCATTTAATATTGTTATATGTATAGTTTCAGTTTTAATCTTTAGTGCATATACAGCTTATGATGTTCAAAAAGCTTTAGATAAGTCATTCTTAGTTAATGTTGAAAATAAAGGTATTTATTGTGCATTTCAATTATTTTTAGACTTTATTAATTTATTCTTGGATTTACTAAGATTATTTGGAAAAACAAATGATTAATATTAATTAAGTATTGTCAAAAATATATATAAATGATACAATTGTTAGTGTCTTTCAGACACTCCTTATGGCCTGTTGGTGAAGTGGTTTAACACATAACCCTCTCAAGGTTACATACACGGGTCCGAATCCCGTACAGGTCACCAGATAGATAATAAACTCGATTTTTCGAGGTAATAGGAAGCGTACTTGATAAAAGTACGTTTTTATGTTATTATGAATATAGCAAGGAAACTTGCATAAAATAAAAAAGGATACATTTGATTGTGGGAACCAAATGCAATCCCTTTCGGATAGCATCTGAAATCAACGGTTGTTGAAATCAGATGTGTTTTATTATCTAAATAGTAAGGTGATTACTATAAAGAATAATAGTAGAATTATAATAAATTGAGAAATTTCTCTTTTTGTCATAATGAACCACCACCTTTCTCTTATCTTTTGATAATCGAAAGGGAAAGCATCTGATATGTTTCAAATGTATCCATAAATATTATAACAAACATTTGTTCTTGGCACAAGACATTTATACTTATTTATATCAATAAAAGACAGGTAAGTATATTATTTAAGTTGAAAAAAATAATCGATTTAAAAAAAGGAAAATTTTTAATTTAAATAATAAAATGATTCTTATAAAAAATATGAGTAATATTATAAGAAATAAAAAAATTAAAAATTATATAAAAAGCAGTTTCTTTATAACATCTAACTCGAACTTTAGCGTTCGAGTTTTAAAATACTTTATAAAGATTGTTTTTATAAACAATTAAATAATTATTAATATTTAATAAATAATATGGTAAAATTATTTTAGATGGAGGTTTGATGATGTCAATTTTTAAAAGAAAAGAAGAATTAAATGAAATTAAAAAACAATTATTAGAAAGGAAACAGAAGAAAACAGTTACATTATCTGATAAAGTAAATGACTTTATTAATTGGTATAAACTTAATATGTATGATATTCCTAATGGATATGGTTATTGTACAGAAGAAGAACTAAGATTCTTTATTGATAAGATGGTTGTATGGTATGAACTAAGATTTCCTGATTATGAAGTTAATAGAATTATACCTAGTATAAATCAAGAACAAACAAAAGTAAGTAATGAAATGTTTAACAAAAATAAATATGTTAATAGTCAAGTTGGGGAAAATTCAGATGTTAGAATTTTAGACTGGGATGAATTTTATAATACGCAAGCATTTATTGATTCTTTACCAGCAAATGAAAAAGAACTCTTTGCAGAACCTGTATATAGTCCTTTAGTATATGTTGATTATAATCATAATGTTTCACATATGCATTTAGATAGTAATGGTTATATTACAAGATCTGAAAAAATGGAATTTTATACAAAAGGTAAAATAAAAGATAAAGACTTAGAAGGATTACATATTACAGATGCCTTAAATTTATTAGAAAAGAAGGGTATTTGTTTACCTAGTGAAAATGAAATAGAACCGGCTATAAATGAAGTAAAACTTTTAACTCTTAGAAAAAGTGGAATGCTAGATGCTGTTATGTATCGTATTATTGAAAGAGGCGGAAAGAAAATGGGACCTCGTCGTGCTTTATTATTTGCTAAAGAATTTGGTAGAGATTTAAGTGTTCCTATGAGATATGGTATAGATTTAGCTGATCCAGGATTAAGAAACTTCTTAAATACATATGTTAAAATGGGTGGATCTAAAGATTCATTATGCTATGTTGGATATTTTAATAAAACTAGTGATAAAGAAAGATTAAATGTAGTTAGTATCCAAGATTTACTTGATACATTACATTTTACGGAAGAAGAAGATGAACTACATAGAAAAATGCTATCTACATTATCTACATATAAAGATCAAAAAGAAAAAGAAAATAAAGAAGAAGTAAATAGACTAAGACTACAAAGAAGATTAGAAAAGAGTAAAAGTAGAAATAATAAATAATTTATATTAAAGAACTTGTCAAAAGTTCTTTTTTTCGATATTATAAAAGTGAAAAAAAGCATAAATAATTAAGCAAAATTTGAAGTATTAGAAAAAAATGGTATAATAACAGGCACTTAACGAAATAATTCAATAAATTATTTATAAATAGGTGGTAAGTAGTATGGAAAAAAAGGGATTAAAAAATTATATTATATTTGTTTGGTTATTTATATATGGGAGTTTTTCGGGTTTTATTTATGAAAACTTACTAATGCTTTTTAGGGGACATTGGGCTTTAAGACAAGGTTTAATATATGGACCATTAATTCCTGTTTATGGTGTTGGATTAATTGTCTTTTACTTATTTGCTCGTAAAGTAAATATTGATAAAAATACTAATTTTAAAAAATTACTAATTATCTTTTTAATAGCATCCTTTTTAGGAGGATTAGTTGAATACATTTTTTCCTTTTTACAAGAGAAAATATGGGGAACAGTATCTTGGAACTATTCATATATGAAATTTAATTTTAATGGACGAACTAGCTTATCAATGGCGGCTTTATGGGGATTACTATTTATAGTATTTTGCTTATTAATTTATCCTCAATTAAAAAAACATAAACATTTAATAGATTTAAAAACAGTCCAAATATTATCTATAATAGTTAGTATAATGTTAATATTCGATTGTTCAATATCAATTGCCGCAACTTATAGACAAAAAGAAAGAAAAGAAAATATAGAAGCTAGTAATATATTAGAAACATATTTAGATAAACATTATACTGATGAATACTTAGATAGAATATATAATAATGCTAAAGAAGTTAATTCTAAATAAGACACTAGATTTACCTAGTGTTTTTTAAATGACTAAAAAAAGTGCTATAATGTATATATAAGAAATTATCTTCTATTTAGGTAATCAAACTAGTTTAAAGCACTATAAAAAATAGATAACTTAATATACTGAAGGGAGGAGAATAAATGAATAGAAAAGCAAGATTAAATAATATAATAAGAGCTTCTTATTTATATAATAATTTGCCTCTATCTTATAACTATACTACATTATGCTTATTTTTCTATTTACTATTATTAGAAGATAAAAGAAAAGTAAATTATGACTTAATAGATAGTTATTGTATATTAGAAAATGAAGAATTCTTAAAAACTCCAATTAGTAAAAGTTATTTTAAAACAGAAAAAGAATATGAACAATTTTTAAGACTTAAAAATAAGGAAGAACAGTTAGAAATTAATAGAAAAACTGAATTAATAAGATTTCTAGATATATATGGGGAATTATTTGAAGTTGATGAAAATTCTATCTCACTTAAAGAAATAGTTTCTTTAGAAATACTTGAAAAATTAATAGATAAAGAAGCAAGTAAAAGAAAATTACATTTTTATCCCAATATAAAAAAAGAAACTTTAGATTTTCTAGGAATTGAAAAACCTTATAAAGAACTTTATAATTTACAGAAAAATGTTGAAGAAAAATTAGAACAATTATATATAAAATTAGTTCAAGATGAAGATAATGAAGAAATAAAAAAACAAATTAGAGAACTTTTATTACTAAGACAAGACTTTCATATAAAGATTAATGAAAAAGGGAAATATGAGTGTTTAAAATACTATATATGTTCTTGGATAGATGAAGATTATACAGAATTTCCTGTATATATGGCATCTAAAGAACAAGATGAACTATCTAAAGCAAATATAGAAGAAATACTTTCTATGCCACTTCAATATGCTATTTATGATAATAAATCCTTAGTAAATACTAAAATAAATGATGATATAGTAGCAATATCAAATAATATAGTTTTTAAATCAGAAGAAAAAGTACAAACATTTGATGAAATACCATATCCTATCTATGTACCAAGACCTAACTTTATATTATATTTTTACTTAAAATATATAAAGAAAATAGATGAATATATAAAAAAATATGATAATAAAGAATTATTATATACTAAGAGTAGATTATTATATATGTTAGATTCTTATCCACTACAACTTATTGATAGTAAAAGATTAGACCTTTATATAGATATCTTAGAAAATAAGAATGATTTAAATAATATAAATATTCAAGAAGATTATCAAATTTATAAAACTCTTATATACTATTTTATAAAAGAAGTTTTTACGGCAGAAAAAGACAGTAATAGAAAATTAAAAAAATTATTATTTATTTCTACATACTATGATATTACAGAAGATGAAAAAGTCTTAGATAGTTTAAGTGAATATAAAGAATATCCTGAGTATCAAGAATATAAAAAGATAATAATAGGCAATCATCCTACATTAAGTTTTAAAAATAAAAAGAATATCTTATTATTTGAATAACTATAATAAGATATTTTTTATTTAAAAAATAATAAATATATGATATTATAATTTACCAATGGGGGATTAATATGCAAAAATTAGCTGTCGATAAAGGATTACCTTTTTCTTTTTCAACATTATATGCTTTTTACTTTGTTTTACTTTTAGAAAATAGAAAAGAAATAGATATTGAAGCTTTAGTAAAATATAATAAAAATATTGAAAAAAGAGTTATGGATGTTAGAAATAATTCTGTTAAAGGACTTTTGTTTAGTAATTTATATGTTTTAAATAACTTTGATGTAAATAAAGAAGTAGAAAAATTTATTAAAAGTTATGGTAAATACTTTTATGTTGAAGATAATAAAATTAAATTAAAGGATGAATACAATATAGGTGATGTCATAGATTTAAAGGCTTTAGAAGAAGAAAAAGAAGAACTTGCTGATTGGTGGCCTTTTATTCAAGAATTAAATAATGATGAAAGAGATATTTTATCTATTAAAACTATTATTGGAGAATTAAGAAAATTAAAAGAAGATGAAGATAATTTAGAAGATTATTATTTTCAATTAGTAAAAGGTCAAGATATTGAGAAAAGTAAAGAATATATTAAAAAAATGTTGCTAAAAAGAAATGATTTTTTTGGACGTATTTATACTAAGGGAACAGAAGAGCTTAGAAAATATGAAATGGAAGCTACAGGATTAATTGAAGATGAAATAGAGTTTCCTGAATGTCCTATTGACTTAGATCTTTGTGATGACGAAGATATTGATTTTGATGTATCAGTATTTTTCTATAATATGTATCATTATGCTATCTTTGATGAAAGATTACTTTCAAGTTCTAAAATAGCTAATGATATAACTGCTATGTATGATGGATTACTATTGGAATTTAAACAAGATTATATACAAAGAGATGAAGAAAATGTTTTATACCCTGTATATATTCCTACTCAAGATTTAGACATGACTTTTTGGTTACTTTATATTAAAAAAATAGATGAATTTATGGGAAAATATGGAATAGATGAAGAACTACAAAGAGCTAAAGCTAGAATACTTTATGTATTTGATGATATAAGTTTATCTTTATTTGATGAAGATAAACTTAATGATGTCTTAGATGATAACTTAATGGCTGTTCAAGAAGAAGAGAGTATTAAAGAAGCATATGAATTCTGGCAAAAAGAAGCATTATTCTTTATAAAGGATGTTTTTGAAGGAAAATATGAATATACGGAAGATATATTATATAAAAAATTATTATTTGTAAGTACTTATTATGATTTAACTGATGATATAGAAATTGCTAATATGTTGGATAGCTATCAAGAAGATCCTCGTTATCAAATGTATAAAAAAATAATATTAGGAGATACTCCAGTATTAGTATGTACTAATAATGTTGTTCCTTTTATTAAAAAGTAAAGACCATTGGTCTTTTTTTTAGTAATCCTTAAATTTTTTTAAGTAAGTTTTGAGCAAGTTTTGAGCAAGTCATATTGATTATTAAAGGGAATTATAGTATAATATATTTAATAATTAAAAGAGGTGATATTAATGGAAAAGTATAATCCACCATTTGAAATTACGCAACATATGTTAACAATGGTTGCCAATATTTCTGAAAAAGTAACAAAATTAGATGATTTTTCTAATTTAAATAAAAAACCTTATTTAAGAAAACAAGCCAAAATTAATTCTATATATTCTTCTCTTGCAATAGAAAATAATAAACTAACACCAGAACAAGTTAAAGATGTTATTGATGGAAAAATGGTTTTAGGTTCTAAAAAAGATATTCAAGAAGTTAAAAATGCTTATAATGCTTATGAAATGATTAATGAGGTTAATCCTTTTAGTATTAAAGATTTAAAAAGAATACATGGTGTAATGACTTATTTAACAATAGAAGAATCTGGAGAGTTTAGGAAAGGTAATGAAGGAGTTTTTGATGGAAAAAAATGTATATTTATGTGTCCACCTCCTGAAATGGTTAATAATTTAATGACTCAGTTATTTGATTGGCTAAATGAAAATAAAGATAAAATCCATCCATTAATACTATCAAGTGTATTTCATTATGAATTTGTACTTATTCATCCTTTTAGTGATGGTAATGGTAGAACTGCTAGATTATGGCAAAATTTATTACTTTATAAATGGAAAAATATATTTGAATATTTGCCAATAGAATCAAGAATACATAAATATCAAAATGGATATTATAAAGCTATAGCTAATTGTAATAATAAAGGAGAATCTACAGAATTTATTGAATTTATGCTTAAAATGATAGATGAAACATTAGACGAAGCATTAGCTACTCCAAGTATACCAATTAATCAAGAAACAATTAATATAAATAAATTATTAGAATGCTTAGAGAAAAATATTCCTTTGAGTGCAAATGAAATAATGAGAAAATTAAATATAAAATCTAAAAATACATTAAGAAATCAATACTTACATCCAGCTATAAAACAAGGGTTAATTAAATTGACAATTCCTGATAAACCTAATAGTAGTAATCAAATGTATTACAAAGATTAATGATATATCCCTCTTTTTTATGATTTATATATAGCAAATTTTGACTTAATCGCATCTTATAGATATAATATGGCATGAAAAAGAGGGGTTTTTATGGATAAATTACGAGAAATATTAAGAAGAAAACATAATTTAGTTAGAACTGTTTCCATTATTTTAGTTGCAGGAACTATAACTTCAGCAGCTATGGAAGCTAAAGTACATATAAAAAGTTCTAGAATACCTTTTACTCAAGAAGATTTATATAATAATGAAATATTTATTGAACAAGAAAATTATGATAAAGAACATAGTTTAATAGCTTTTATGAATGAAGATATAAGAAAAATTATCGAAAATAAAGTAGGAGAAATAACTTTAAAAAGTTTAGATTCTATAGAAGAATTAATAATAGAAGGACCTTTATCTAATAATTATTTAGAAGATTTAAGACAATTAAAAAACTTAAAAACTTTGGTAATAAATAATATGGAAATTAATGCGATGCAATTAGAACATAATCAAAACTTGACTGATATAACATTTAATAATTGTACAATTAATAACTTTGATAAATTACCTAATACTATAAAGAAACTTCAAACTTATGGAACTACTGTTAATGGTAATTATATGGCTATACCTTATGAAGCAGAAGAAGTGAGTATTTGGGCAAGTAATACAAGAAATATAATATTTAAAAATCCTAAACAATTAAAAAGTTTACATATACGTGGAGAAGTCTTTATAGATATGAAAGAGATAGCTAAGTGTAGTAACTTAGAAAATCTAACAATAATAGGATGTAGTAATGTTAAAAATCCTCAATATTTAACTAAACTAAAAAAATTAAAACAATTAAGTACTTTAGAATATGGAGCTGTTTGGTTAGATAAAGAGACTTTAGAAAAATCAAATTTTTCTAAAGAAGAAAAAGAATTATTAGGATATATTATTGATAAATTAGATTATGCTGTTCAATATGAGATTCCTTATGGAGAAACTGATGAAGAAAAAATAAGAAATATATCTATATACCTTTTAAATAATATGATTTATGATACTGAACAAAAAGATATAAGTATTATACAATATAATGAATATCCTTTTACAGCAGTATTTGCTTCAGGAATGGGAGTATGTACTAATTATACTTGTTTATTTCAAGCTTTAGCTAATAGAATGGGTTTAGATAACTATAGAGTAATTGGTAATAATCATACTTGGAATGTTGTTGAAGATAAATGTTATGACTTGGCTACTTTAGATGAAAATCCTATGGGAGTAGATGAATATGGTAATATAGTAGATTTACAAACTTCAACAGCTATGGACTTCTTTAATAAAAATAGAGAAAATGCCTTATTTAGTTATAGTTTTGATTTTGATAAATATGCTCAATTAGGATATACTCCAGAAAATATGCCTGTTGATATTCAAAATGATATTATAAATATAGGTTATATAAAAGATGGAGATATAATCCAAGTAAGAAGAAACTTTAAAACGTCAACTATGGTTATGACTAAAGGACTTAGAATAACTCTAAATTTAGCTTTACTTATGATAGCATCACACTTAGTTGTAAATAATGCTATGAAAAATAAAAGAAATAAAATTCTAACTAAAGATAAAAAATAATACTTTACACTCTCTAGGTAAAAAAATATTTTAAATTACAAATAAATATATTACAATAAGAATATAATAGAATATATATATAATTATAATCCTGAATTTATCAGTTTTATAAAGACAAAATCTCCCAAACCCTTTGTTTATAAGGATTTGAGAGATTTTT
>CANQZL010000049.1 GCA_947628325.1 uncultured Bacilli bacterium | reverse complement strand
ATTATAACATTAAAAAAAACAATATTAAAGTTATTTTGTTATTATTCTTGTATTTTTTCTTATTAAGTGTAAAAAAATAATGCATTTTAAGCATTATTTTTATTAACTCATTGTCAATGTATAATATGAAGATTTAGTACCAGTACCTGAAGCAACAATTGCTTTAGAACTAATATTAATTACTGGACGATAATAATAACTAGTCTTAACCGTAGTCGCTCCACTCATCCAACCTGTTGGTAATACTGAGAAACCAGCATAATAACTAGCATAAAATGAAGGAGTCATAGTCCAAGTACGATAATTACTATATAAGAAGAACTTTTCGTTTGTCATATCATTTTTATAATTACCACCAGCTAATATTACTTCATCTGCTGTTAATGCCCCAATTGGATAAGTTAAAGCACCATTTCCATGAGTAGTATCACTTACTGTAAATCTATCATTTTTATTTCGACACATCAAAGTTGGATATTGATTAGTACCACTAGGAACAACCAAACGATAAAATGCTCCATAGAATGTTTGATTCTTACCATATCCTAAAGCAGTATCAACATGTCCAGTTCCAATACTACCTGGATTCATAGTAGCAACAACTTTAGGGATACCAAACAATGTATTATATTCATTAACATATAAACTACGATCATTACAGAACAGAGCATCTGCTAAAAAAGCCTTATTTGCCGTAGTATTTAAACCACTAGTATTCGTAAACCAATTATCTATATTTGTTTTCATTGTACTATTTGATGTGTTAGTATGCTCAGCAGCATAATTCGTTGCCGTTGTCCCAAACATATATCCAAGACTTCTATTTGAATCATATGTTGCATTATAGCCACCCTGTGTAGGTAATAATGCTGAAGGATTAGCAACCCCATTATCTAAAGGACTAGTTCCTGCTAAAACCATTCTTACTGAATTATCACCATTTATTCTTAAAACACGCCAATAATAATTACCAAATTTAACATAATTAGTTGTTGATAAACCTCTAAAGTAATAACTAGTACCATAATCATCATTTATTGTACAAAATAAAGATTTTGTAGTCTCTGGACCCGTAACATTAGCATAATTTGATGTAACACTCGGACATCCCGACGTTGATACACTATTAAACATACGAATAGCTTCCCATAGCCATAATCTTTTCTCTATTGTTAAATTATTAGTTACATTAGTAATTGTTAAAGATTTACCACTTAAAGTATAACCAGAAGCATTTAAAACATTATTCCCAAGCTTAACAATAATACCTGGTACAAGATCATCTTTTGCTGTAAATGTTACTTTATAAGTAGCACCATCCATAACCTCTTTTGGAGTATAATTATCCCAAAAGTGAACATAAGTAACAGTATGATAAGCTCTAAAATCATATGTTAAAACTATATTATAATTTGTCTGTGCAGGAACTGTTTGTTGATTTGCATACTGAATAGTAATATAAAACTCTTTCGTAGCTCCTAAAGTACATTTACCTGTATTATCACATAATTTAGACTCTAATGTATAATCTTTTAAAGTATATTTTAAATTAGATGGTAAACCTGTTATTTTCAATATACCCATTTCTACACTACCAAAGTTTACAACCGTAATTTTATATGTAACAGTAGAAGTAGCATTAGGTAATGAAATATTTGTTTCAGTAGATTTTACATTATAATCTGCACTATTAGAAACTCCACCATTCGCCCCCTGTGGATTGCTGATATTAGTTATTCTTATATCGGCAGGAACTCTAATAGTAGCTTTAATATCTTCAATTCCTAAATTACTTTGAAAACTTGCAAATCCTGCAGTCAAAGTTAATATAAAAACTATAACTATAAAAGATATAATGTAAATAATCTTTCTGCTTTTTTTCATTTTATTTTCCCTCTAAGTCAATAGCTTTTATAGTTTTTATATAAACATCATTTTCATGTTTAATATAGAAACAGCATTTATGATGAGGCGTAATCACATAATACATAACTGGAATTTTTAAATTATCTCTAACATCTAATAATTCTTCAAAGCTCTTAACTTTAATGATATTAACATCTGTTAAATCAGGAGCTGTTAGAGTTTCAACTATTAAACGATCATATTCTTTTAAAAGATTATTAACATATTTATCATAAGCAGATTTCTTAGTCTTAGTTATAAGTGTTAAAGAAATTAGTTTATATAATGAATATAAGCTTAAAATTAATAGAACTACTGTAAATGCAATATTAGAAGGACCATTTAAAGAAATTGATGAATCACTAACTAAAGATTTACTTTCATTAACATTTTCAAAGTCTAATTTAATATTAACAGCTCTTTCAGATAATGGAATTATTAAAGATATATCTTTTAATTTATCAAAAGTATAAGTGCCATCAGCATTCTCTTTTTCAATTTTTAGATAAACTTTCAAAGTACTTGAAGTATCAAGTCCATAAGAAGATTTAAAGCTATTAGCTAAATTATTGTATTGTCCATAGTCAATATCAACATTTTCTTCAATATGGAATTTGTTATCATCAGTAATTGAAACAGCTTTCTTATCTAGTAAAACATATTCTTTTTCTAAGAAAACATTTTGACCATTATCATCGGTTATACTTAGTCTTCCAATAATAGAATAATTGAAATTAATATTCGCATTTTCTTCTATACCAAAATCATAAGTAAATGTTAATGGAATTGTATCAATTAAATTAGCAACATATAATTCAACGTCATCTTTGCTCAAACATTTCGTTTGATAGTATTCATTATCTTTTAAGCAAACTTTATAATCAATATCACTCTTTTCAGAATACGTAATATTTTTTGCTGGTTCATATTTAACACTTTGGAACGCAAAATATACAGCAGCAAATAAGAACGTAACAAAAGCAACGATTGAAAGAATTAATCTCTCGTAATATCCAAAATAAATTCCTTTTCCGACCTTTGACTGATTAGGTACTTGTTCAACATTAAAGAACTTTGCTTTTTCAGGAGTATCTGTTTCTTCTTTTGAAGAACTATTTTCTTTTTTAGGTTCTTTAATTTTTTCTTCTTTTACTTCAGTTTTAATTTCTTCCTTTTCAATATTTTTTTCTTCTTTTATTCCATCAATTTTTTCATCTAATTCAGTCATTTTTTTATCAACAGTCTTTCTTCTAGTTTGACTACTAGAATTACGCTTTCTTGTTCTCGTTTTCTTTTTACGTGTTTCCTCCATTTTTTCAACCTCCAATTTAGTTCATTTTTACTTAATACAATTTTTTATATTTCATTTAGCCAAACGGTTGGATAACCAATCATCGGTATTCTCCAATTAACCGTTCCAAGAACCATATCTTCTTCAATTGCAAATCCATCTTCTTCATCATTAGCATCACCCTTTGTATAAAAGTAATAATGCTCCGAATCTTTTACAATTCTTATAAGACGATGAACAATTATTATTCCTTTATATTTATAAGCAATTACTTGCCCTACCTGAAGATTTTGATATTGTTCATCAATTTTTTCAATTATAACAACATCCCCACGATAAATATTAGGTTTCATACTTCCACTCGCAACTGCAACTGCATGATAATGAAAATATCCAGAAGTAAAATACACTAATACTACTACAACAATTGTTGGCAAAATCCATGCAGCAAAATGCCTTTTTTTATAATCACGTGTAACTTCTTCATCAGCTGCTTTATGATAAAAGACATAAATCTTATATCCTAAAGCAATTGGTAAAAGGAACTGAACTACAGATACAATATATTCATCTGGATTTGGAACAATAGGAATTAAATAAACATATATGTTTATAATAATTAAATACAAAATTATTGGTCTATATCCTGTTTTTGTCGTCATTATCGTAAATACAATATTTCTACTTATGGCTGGTAGTATGTTTAAAGCTACAAGAAGAAATATATTATATGACGAACTAAATGAATTGTAATAAATTGCATCACTAATATCCATAAAGACAAATAATATACATGACATAACGCCTAATAAAATACTTCCTTCAGATTTTTTTAGTATCATATACCTTAAAACTTCTTTTAAAATTATTAAAAGTATTGTTGGTATAATAAAGGTCGTAATTCCATAAGCACTAAAATAATTACCAGGTCTATAAAATCCTACTACTATTCCTAATAAATAATAAATTAAGAAAAAAGCAAGTAAGAAAGTAATTACTTCTATTACTAAATCTTTAAAATATCTGTTTCGGTCTTTCTCGAATCCAAATACTATTTTAAATGCTATCAAAGATAATACTAAAAAGGCAAATGTACTATACCTTGTTAATATATTAAAAACAAAACTATCTAGAAGCAAAATTACAAGTAGTATTGCTTCGAATAAAAACAATCTTTTATACCCCTTTTTCATTTTTGCCTCCTAAATATTTTTTTATTTAAAATATATATTATAGAAGTAGAAGAGCTAACTCTTCTATCTTCTATAATATGTAAAAAATATTATCTTTTTATTGATCAACTGTTGAATAATGCATTGTGATATCGCCGAATGCTACGTCAAAATCACCATCCGCTCTTGAAGAGCCAGCTTTATATTCAATTTTAACTTGAATTTTTTCATATGCACCAATCGCTAGTTTGTGTTCAGTTATATTATTAGTAGTCTCTTTAAATGAATGTGTATCACCTTCTGGATCATGGATTACTTCAATAGAAAATCCTTCACAAGCTTTGTCTACTAAATCTTGTGATGTTTGTTCTTTTGCTGTACACTTAATTGAACTTTTAGTTCCACCAATATCTTGGTATGTTACTGACTTAAGGAAAGCATCATATTGACCATCATTTCCTACATAGAAGTCATAAGTAATAGATTCACCTGGTTCTTTAAAAGTTCCACCTAGTCCAGTAATAGTACGATTACCACCAATATTTGCTGTATCAGGCGTAACATTCATATCACTACCTACACCATTGACATTACCAGTTACAATTGAACCACTTTGTGTAGAAAATCTAACACTAAAATCAGATTGTTGAGCTTGAACATGAGCAGATGATCTAATAGTTAAATCTCTTGTATATGCAGCGAAACCTATTGATAAACCAACTACAGCGATAAATAATGCAACCATAGCAATTATCTTTGCACTTCTATCCTTTTCCATCTTTTTACCTCCCTTCTAATAGTGTACGGATACTGCTTTTTTACTACCACTTTTATCCTTAGTATATTTTCCTACACTACTTATATATAATCTACCATATTTTGAACAAAATTTCTACAAAAATATATAAATTTTTACATTTTTTTGTTAATCATTTTCTAAATATGTTTTATAATAATTATACAAAGATAAAAGATTGAGGGATATCGTGAAAAAAAAGACTAAAAAAAAGCATATTATCTTTACGATTATTTTAATTATTATTATAGTTATATTACTTACACTAATTGGTATCTCATCTATAAATATTTATAATTGGCATAAAGATAATAAAGATATTGAAGAAATTACCGAAACAATTAATAAAAATGTTGAAATTAATGATATAAAAGATAGTGATAATCAAAACATTACAATTATTAAACCAGAAACAAATACAACTAATACTAGTATTTACTGGACATATACAAAAATGGATTTAATGGATGTTAATCTAGATGAACTAAAAAAAATGAATAAAGATACAGTAGGATGGTTATCTGTTAGTGGAACAAATGTTAATTATCCTTTTGTCCAAACATCAGACAACGACTATTATATGAAACATTCATTTAATAAAACGAAAAACTCAGCTGGTTGGATATTTTTAGATTATCGAAACAATTTAGATATATTTGATAAAAATACTATTATATATGGTCATAGTCGTATAGATAAAACAATGTTTGGTTCACTAAAAAATACTTTAAACAAATCTTGGTATAATAACAAAGAAAACCATATTATAAAAATGTCAACAGATAAATACGATAGTTTATGGCAAATATTTAGCATCTATCATTTACCTAATACAAATGATTATTTACAAACAGTCTTTAATTCAGGCGAAGAATTCAAAAACTTTACTTCTATGTTACAAAATCGAAGTATTTATAAATTTGAAACTGCAATAGATGAAGAAGATAGAATCCTAACCCTTTCTACCTGTCATAATAATACCCCTAAAGAAAAATTAGTTATTCATGCTAAATTAATAAAATATTCTTCCAAAGAAAAATAAAAAAGTTTTAAGCTTTTTTATTTTTTATTTTAGAAACCACATTTATTTTCATATATATTACTTACTTCATCTTCCATTGTACAAGTATACATTGGTTGATAAGTATGACGATATACATGATGATTTATTATTCTAGTATTAACTGGAATAATATGAGGAACCTCATAACACATCTCGCGATGACAAACTCTTTCTTGAGGGCATTCCATAACTGGTGGACAAGTACATCCACTAGAAGGATTACTCATCATATTCATTCCCATATCCATACCATTATTTACAGTCTCATTTTCATAGCATCTATTTAAAAACATAAAAACAATCCTTTCTACTTTATAATATGTAAGAATTATTTTTATGTTTGTGACATTTAACTTAAGAATACTCTATATCACACTTTTTTAAAGTGAATTTATAAGCATCATTAGTTCCTAATATAACAAAGACACACTTTTGATCTTTAACTATTTCATAATAAACAATTGGTTTATCAAGTAATCTTTGAGCATCTAATAATTCACTAAAACTAGTACAAACTATTACATTATATTCTTTTAAAACAGGCATATTTTTACTATTAACTATTTTACTATTATATTCTCTTAATAAACCATCTCTAACTTTACGATATCTACTTTTCTTAGGAGTTGATCTATAGATAAATGTTAAAGTCATAAGAAGTAAAATTGTATCTAATATTAATAAAACAACCCCAATATACAAAGCCCCTTCATTTTCTAACTCAGGATTAATATGTTTAATATAAACATCTTTTTTATTTAAATCACTTGTCTTAACAATTTCTACTTGTGAAGATAATAAAGGAATCTTTACTTCTACTACATCAATCTTATTAATAACATCATCAAAACCTTTATAATTAACATTAGTATCAATATACATTTTAAGATATAAGTTACCAGATAAATCTAAATTATAATTATCATCTATTCCCTTAGCCATATTATTATAATAGTTATAATCTAAATTAATATTTTGATCTATATTAATTTCTTTAATATTCTTTTCTTCTTTTTCAATCTTCTCCATTAAAGGATATGTCTTATTAGAAATTTCTGAATTAGTATTCTTATCTCTTAATACCATATTAACATCTACATAATATGAATATTTAATATCTACATCTTCATCAAATTTATATTTATAAAATAAATCAGCACTAATATTATCTATTAAATCAGAAATATAACTACCATTAGGTTCTAAAGTTCCCTCTTGAAAAGGATTATTTTCCAATAAACTAACTTTATATTCTAAGTCATCTTTTTCCTCATAAGCTAAACTTATATCAGAAGAATCTGAAAAACTTTTTTTAAAGCAAAGAAATGTTATCGCTCCCAAGAAAACAATAATCATAAACATTACAATTATTCTCATTGTATAAGAATAATAAAGATAAAACTTATTTTCTATATGATTAGAATTATTACTATAAACTCTTTCCATTTTTTCAAATTCACTATTACTTACTTTACCTTTTTTCATTTTTTATCACCCAAATTATATTTCTCTATATTACATTAAGTATATCATATAATATCTTTTTTGACTAGGTAAATAAAAAAGTAGCATTGCTACTTTTAAAAAGGTAATTTCATATTTCCATTACTCATCATTTTCATCATTTTTTTCATTTCTTCAAACTGTTTAAGAAGTCTGTTTATTTCTGCAACATCTCTTCCACAGCCTTTACTAATACGTTGTTTTCTTGTTGCTTTTAGACATTCTGGATGTTTTCTTTCATATGGTGTCATTGAAAGAATTATAGCCTCAATATGAGCCATATCTTTAGGATTAATACTTACATTATTAAGTCCCATTTTACGTGCTTGTGGAAGCATTTTTATAATATTTTCTAATGGTCCTAATTTTTTAATTTGTTTTAAATTAGCTAAAAAATCTTCTAAGTCATATTTACCACTCATCATTTTTTTAGCTTGAGCTTCAGCATCTTCTTCGGAAATGATTCCTTCAACTTTTTCAGCTATTGATAAGACATCTCCCATATCTAAGATACGTTCGGCCATACGTTCTGGATAAAAGGCAGATAAACCATCTAACTTTTCAGAATCACCTACAAATTTAATAGGAACATTAGTTA
This sequence comes from uncultured Bacilli bacterium, assembly GCA_947628325.1. Taxonomy (GTDB): domain Bacteria; phylum Bacillota_I; class Bacilli_A; order RF39; family UBA660; genus Coprovivens. The sequence continues at coordinate 1,114 of CANQZL010000049.1, read as the reverse complement.
AATGTCTAACTGATAAAGCTACACCACCTTTGGTATCCCCATCTAACTTAGTTAAAATACAACCTGTTAATTTTAATTTATCATTAAATCCTTGAATAACATTTATAGCATCCTGCCCCATCATTGCATCAATTACCAACAACTCTTCATCTGGATGACATAAATCAATAATACCTACTAATTCATCCATTAACTCTTCATCAATATGTAAACGTCCAGCAGTATCTATAATAATATAATCATTGCCATTTTCTTTAGCATAATCAAGAGCATGACTAACTATTTCATTAACATTCTTTTTCCCTTCAGTATATACAGGTATATTAAGTTGTTTACCAATCGTTTCTAACTGTTCAATAGCAGCTGGTCTATAAATATCACAAGCTACTAATAAAGGCTTTTTAGAGTGTTTTTTTCTTAAAAAATTAGCTAACTTACCACAAGTAGTAGTTTTACCACTACCTTGTAATCCGACTAACATAACTATCGTTGGATTACCATTTATTTCTAAAGGAGCAACCTCTCCTCCTAAAAGTTCAACTAATTCATCCTTAACTATTTTAATAAATAATTCATCTGGTTTAATACTCTTTTGAACTTCCATACCTAGAGCTTTTTCTTTAACATTATTAATAAATTCTTTTACTACTTGATAATTAACATCAGCTTCTAATAAAGCCATTCTAATCTCACGCATTGCTTCACTAATATTCTCTTCTGTAATACGTCCCATACCACGAATATTCTTAATAGCTTTTGTTAATCTATCTCCCATGTATTCAAACATTTATATCACCCAATACATAGTATAACAAAAAACATATTATTAATCTATTAAAAAAATAGTTTAATAATATCAAAAGTAATTTATAAAAAAACTCTAATTAGTTAACAAACTAATTAGAGTATAGTTAATTATTTCTAAAATAACTTTTTCTTAACTGTTACTATTATACCTAATGATAAAACCATTATCGCACAAATAATTGCAATATTAGCACCAGTACTTGTATTAGGTGAATCAACTGGTTCATCTGGATTTTGCCATTTTGTAGTATCTACACTATCAAATCCTACTGGAAGTTTGAATCTCATATATGCTGATGATCCTGAT
>CANQZL010000048.1 GCA_947628325.1 uncultured Bacilli bacterium | reverse complement strand
TTTGAATGGGTAAGTAATGGTACTGATGGATATAGTATATCTGAAGCTAAGAAAAAAGATGTTGGTACTGAAATAACTTTATATTTAAAAGATAATACAGATACTGATTCTTATGATGAGTACTTAGAAGAAAGAAGAATAGAAGGTATTATTAAAAAATATTCTGATTATGTTAAATATCCAATTATAATGAAAAAAGAAGAAACTAGATTAAAAGATGAGAAAAGTGAAGAGACAGAAACGGTTGTAGAAGATAAAACTCTTAATAGTATGATTCCTATTTGGAAAAGAAATGAAAATGAAGTTACTAGTGAAGAATATAATTCTTTCTATGCCGATAAATTTTATGATTTTGAGGCTCCAGCTAAAACTATTCATAGTAAATTAGAAGGACAAATATCTTATGATTCATTGTTATTTATACCTTCTCATGCTCCATATGATTACTATACTAAGGAATATGAAAAAGGATTACAATTATATTCTAATGGTGTTTTAATAATGGATAAGTGTGCTGATTTGTTACCTGATTACTTTAGCTTTGTTAAAGGACTAGTTGATAGTGAAGATATTTCTCTTAATTTATCTAGAGAAATGCTTCAACAAGATAGACAATTAAAGTTAATTGCTAAGAATTTGGAAAAGAAAATTAAATCTACTTTAGAAGAAATGTTAAAAGATGATAGAGTTAATTATGAAAAATTCTTTGATGCATTTGGAATGCAGTTAAAATATGGTATTTATAGTAGTTATGGAATGAATAATGATACTTTAAAAGACTTATTAATGTTTTATAGTTCTAAAGATAAGAAACGTGTTACTTTAAAAGAATATGTTGATAATATGAAGGAAGGACAAGAAAAAATCTATTATGCTAGTGGAGAAAGTATTGATAAGATAGATTTACTTCCTAATGTTGAAAGATTTAAAGATAAAGAATACGAAGTATTATATTTATGTGATTATGTAGATGAATTTACGATTCAAGCATTAATGGAATATGAAGGTAAAAAGTTTGCTAATGTGGCTTCTGAAGATGTTTCTTTAGATGAACCAGAAGAAAAAGAAAGACTTGAAGAAAAGAATAAGGAAGCTAAAGATATGTTTGCTCTAATGAAAGAAGCTTTACCTGATGTAAAAAATGTTAAATATACTAATAAATTAAGAAATCATCCAGTTTGTTTAAGTACTGAAGGTAATATTTCATTAGAAATGGAGAAGATTATGAATTCAATGCCTACTGGGGAAAATGTTAAAGCTGAAATAGTCTTAGAGATTAATGAAAAACATCCTATTGCTGCAAAGTTAGAAGATTTATATAAAAATGATCGTGAAGAATTAGCTAATTATACAAAGATTTTATATAATCAAGCTCGTTTAATAGAGGGATTACAAATCGAAAATCCAACAGAACTTACTAATTTAATCTGTGATATGATGAGTAAATAAAATAGTAGAAATACTATTTTTTTTAAATAACTTGAGCAAAATTTGACTTATAAATACCCTTATATTATAATGTTCATGCAACACAGAAAGATATAAATGGGGGTTTAAAATGAAAAATAAAAATTTATATAACGAAGTTGGTAATGCTAAAATGGCTGAACCAATACCAAGTAAAGTTGTAGAAAGTAATCTAAGACAATGGATGAAAAAATATCATGTAAAAGATATTGCATCTGTTTTTGGAGTATTAACTGGTTGTGTAGCAACAACTTTAGTAGTAAGTGGTTTATTTATAGGTGGAATGCTTTTAACAGGTCATTATTTAACTGATCCAACTATGGATGTATGTCCTATTGCATCTTATCAAATGCGTATGGGAAATAGACAAGCTGCTATAGAACATCAAACAAGAGATTTGGAAAAGACTGGTATTTTGGTTTCTGATATTAGTATTGATAAGGTATCAGATAAAGAGTATGTTCCTATGATTATTACAGAAGAAAAAGATAGTGAAGGTAATGTTATAGCCATTCATTATGAATTGCCTTCAGGAGCAGAACCTACTGTTGTTAATGGACAACCTATGGGTGTTATCACTCTAGAAAATATGCCTGAAATATATGAGATGTCATATACTGAATTAGACGAAGATGGTCCTAAATTAACTTTAAAATAATTTAGACTATCTTTTTTATTGTTTTTTAATGATTAAGGTAATATAATATGAATTCAATGAAAGAAGTGTTATTTAGTGGGTTTAGTTGATATAAAAGATAGAGTTGTTGACTTTTGGTATGACAATAAAATACTTAGGCAAATAACTAAAATAGGGGGATGTGTTTTGGTAGTTGGAGCAATTGCTATTCCAGCTTTTATGAATACATCAAAATCATTAAATAATTGTCAAAATAATAATCATGCAGCTAATATGTGTCCTAATGCTATTTCTTTGTTAGAGTCTGGTAAAAGTATAGATGGGTTAATTCACCAATATGATCATTTGTTAAAACTACAAGGAATAAAACAGGAAAATGGAGATGTTATTACGGATGTTAATATTCAACTTGATAGTAGATTTTATACCTTACCAGAAGGGTATGAAGATTATGTTTTAGAAGGGGATAAAGCTATAAAAGTAGAATCAATTAATGAAGATGCAGAAAATTTAAATTATGATGAAATATATAATCACTCTCTTCGTGAAAGTTCTAATTTAGTACCAAATTCCTTTTTAAGTTTTGATGATAAGGGAAATCCTGTACTAGTTAAAATCATTAAAGCACAAGAACATGTAATTTGTCCTTTTATAAGTTATGTTTTAACTGATAAAGATGGAATCGTTTATAATTGTACATATATTTATTATGATGGTAATTATTATCAAACAAGGACAATTAGTGGACAAAAATTTGTTAAAGATGAGGATATTGCTTTGGTAAAAAAGTTAGAAAATAATTAAAGATAGTAGAAATATTATCTTTTTTTGATTATACTATTAGAAACTGAGAGTGATAAAATGGTACAAATTAAAACTATTGAAAATGATATGGAATGGTTAAGAAAAAAAAGTAAAAAGGTTAATTTGGAAAAAGAAAATTTAAAAGAAGATATAAAAGTATTAGAAGAATATTGTACTGATAATGAAGTACTAGCTATGGCAGCTATTCAATTAGGTATAGATAAAAGGATTATTTATTTAAAAAATACTGATCTTGATAATATTTATGATATAAAAAGAAATGAAAAAACAATTTTAATTAATCCAATTATTATTAAACAAGAAGGATTAACTAAATATTGGGAAGTTTGTGTGAGTTGTCTAGATAATATGGGATTAGTTTTAAGACCATATAAAATATTAGTTAAATATCAAGATATTAAGGGAAAGAAACATCAAAAAACTTTTAAAGGGTTTCCTACTACTGTTTTTTCTCATGAATATGATCATTTAGATGGAATATTGCATATTGATAAAGCATTACAATTAAAGGTAATGCCTTCGGAAGAAAGAAAAATATTTAGAGAAACTCATGGTTATGATATTATTTCTAAAACTGGTGATTTTGTATATCTTTTAAATAATTATAAGGAGGAATATAATGATTAAACAAAAAGAAAGAGGTGTCTTAATAGTTATTTCAGCACCTAGTGGATGTGGAAAAGGTAGTGTTATAGAAGGATTATTAAAAAATGATAGTAAAACTAGATGGCTTTCTGTATCAACAACTTCAAGAGCTCCTAGGTCAAATGATATACCAGGAAAGACATATAATTTTGTAACAAGGGAAGAATTTGAAAAAAAGATAGAAGAAGGATATTTCTTAGAATATACAAATTATGCAGGTAATTATTATGGAACGCCAAAAGAATTTATAGGAGAAAAGTTAAATAGTGGTATTGATGTTATTTTAGAAATAGAAATAGAAGGAGCTAATAATATTAAGAAGTTGATTCCAGAAGCTTTGTTTATCTTTATTATGCCACCTTCTCTTAAGGAAATGGTAAGACGTTTAAAAAAACGTGGAACAGAAACAAAAGAAAAAATATTAGAGAGATTTCATACTGCATATAAAGAAATAAATGAGGTTACTAAATATAATTATGTAGTAGTAAATGATAAGTTAGATGAAGCTATTGAAAAAGTAGAAGCTATAATAAAAGCTGAAAAGTGTCGAGTAGATAGAATAGAAGAAGTGTATTTAAATAATGAAGAAGAGGAAATACATGAGTTACTAATGGATGATAAAGATTTTATTAACGAGGATGTAACTATATAATATTAGGATTTTGAATATAAAATAATAGTTTAAAGGTAAATCTTTTTACATTAAATAGATTATTGTGTTATTATATTATTATAAAGTGGGAGATGGCTAGATGGATAATAAGACAATAAGATTTTATGGACGAGCTCGAAGAATAGCTTTTGTTGAAAAGATAGTTTATTTTGTAATTGGAGTTATTGCAATTACAGTAGTTATATTAATAATTTCTCTACAAAGGGATCCTGTTGATGATAATGTTAATTTTGACTACTTGAGAAAGGCTTTAGAAAATAGTGGCTACAATTGTGAAATGATACATAAATCAGGTGGGCAATGTGTCTTAAAAAGTGATAACTCTACTTCAAATTTTATTAGATATAATAATGGCTTTGAATTTATTGAAAGAACCAATGGCTTTGTTTTACTTTTTAAACATGTATCTTCTAGTGAGGATGAAATAACATTTAAAACTTCGGCTAGTGCAATAGCTGGTTATAAAAATAACAATTATGTTTGTCATACAAAAGATAATATATTAGGAGAATTTGAAAAGTGCGTTGATATGGAAGAAAATGAACTTGATTCTAACTCATATATAAGTATTATTCAATTAGCTTTAAAAGATTTAAATAATTTTATAGATGCTTCAGGATATGATAAAGATATTTTAATTTCTGAGTATAAATGGACAAAAAAATAAGTAATTTTTAAATGATTACTTATTTTTTTTAGATTTTTTCTTTTTTTCTTTAACGTTTTTAACATCTTTTATTGATTTATTATTATCTTCATCAGTATTTTCTTGTAATAATTCTTCATTTACTATTAAAGTTGTAGTTCCAGGAGCTGGTTCTTCTGATTCAGTAGAACCTTTTCTATAGAAAATAAATCCAGCTATTTCTATTGCAGCATATATCATCATAATTATACCAACAGTAGAAAGAATAATATCTCCTACTACAATTGTATATATACCTACTAGCATTAATAATATAGAAACTATTAATAAAGGAAGAAATTTATGATTTTTAGTATTATATGATAAAACATTTATAAGACGCATTATACCACTGAATAAAATCCAAGCTCCAATAATATATCTTATAAAATGTTCCACTATATTTGAAAAGAAAATAAATACGACTGATAAGGCTAAACAAAATATTCCAAATATTAGAGAAAATCTATTTGTTTCTTTATTTTCGTTTTTATATGTTAAATAAAAATTTATAATGTTAAAAATAGCTATTAAGACAAGTAATATACCGAAAATAATTGATACTATTTTTATTACTTTTTCTGCACTAGTAAATAAAATTGCTCCTAGTATGAAAAAGATAATTGAATTAATTAGTGAAGACTCTGAAGAGTATGATTTTATTTTTATTTCCATTTTTAAACCTCGTTTCTTAAAATATTATACAACAATGTAAATAATTTTATCAATAAGTTATCTTTTATATATTTTTATGTGATATAATAAAGACAAATAATAGGGAGGGTGTGTTATGCTAGATTTTGATACAGTATTAGAACTTTTAAAAAAGTATGGGTTTAGTTCTACATCAGTACACCCTTACATATATAAAAGTGAAGAATCTATTGGAATATGTTATTTATATAATGATGAAGAATATGGTTCTTTAGAAAGAATAAAAGTATTTGATGATTTAGAGTCTTTTGAGAAGTTTTTAAAAGAATATAGTTGGGTTAAGGAGAATGGTAAAAATTTTAATATACGTATTGTTCTTGATAATTATGAATCTTTAATACCTAGAGTTTTATATTTATACAATGAAAAATTGTTGTTAGATGGTGAATTAGAAGACATTAATAATTATGTATATCGTCAAAATAAAAAGGAAGAAATGGATGAAACTACGCGCATTTTAACAGAAGCTGGTGAGTTATTAGATATATATAATGAAATAAAAAAACGTCAGATACTATATTTGACGAGTTTGATTACACTTAAGAATACTTTAAGACAAAAGTATTTTGACTTACAAAAAGAAGTTGATATATATAATAAATTTGATGTAGAAAGAAGTTTAAAGTTATTGCCTGTTGTTCCTGATAGTGGTGGGGTAAATGAAGCAATGGAAGTAACTATAAAAGATAAATATAATGTCTATAAAGTAAATCCTCCTTCTTTGGAAGAAGCTAAAGATTTTTTAAGAGAAGTTTGGGAATTAAATATGAGTTTGGAATCTAATCCTAGATATTATTCAGCTTTGAAAGAAGAAACGGATGTCCGTAATGAATTAAAAATTGTTAATCGAAAGTTAGAATATATGAAAGATTTAAATGAAAATTTAAAGTCATTGTTTGGTGTAGACTTAATGTCTAATTTTAGAAAGATTAACAAAGATTGCGAAGCAGTTAGTAATACAATAGATGAAAGTTTTATTTCAGAAAAGCTAGAAGATGTTGGTAAAAAGTACTCTGTTTTTGAAAAACTTAATCCATTTTATTTAACTAATTATTTAAGGGAAGCGTTTCAAAACACTAATTATGATGATTTAGCATTAAAATATGCTAAAGGAGCAGATAAATCTTTACTAAATAAATTTAAGTTACCTTTAAATGAAGTAGCTGCTGATTTATCTGTTCAGTATAGAGATAAATTAGGAACTGATGAACAAAGTATTTTAGTATTAATTAATAATCATAAATATAGAAAAATATGTAATGCTATTTTAGAAATAGAAAACTTTGAAACTAAGGATATAAAAGAAATTATAAAAATAATTAGTAAATTAAAAAGTTTTTCAAAGATAAAATCTGAATGTTATGATAGTGTAAAAAAGAGAATAGATGATCCTTTAAATAGTAATATAAAACAAACTATATTTGCTAATTATAATTTTGAAACATTTGAAACATTTATATCATCTTTAATAAAGGAATTAGTTAAGTTAAAAAATATAAATAATAAAATGATAGTTAATAGTGATGTTAATATGTATTTAACTATTAATAATATAGATGATGTTAAAAATAAAAAGTTTAATTTAGTGTCAAATGATTTGAATAGCTTATTGGTTGAAGCAATAGAAAATAAAAATATGATAGGACTTGTTTTATTAAAAGAAAAAACCCCAGTTCTTTATTCTCCTTATTATTTTGATTTAGGAGATATTTATACCAAAAATGCATCACCAGCTATGTCTATAAAAGAAATGATAAATTTTGATTTATTAATTGAATCATCAGATGTTTTAATTAATATAAATACAAATAAAGTAAATGTTGCAAGATATTATAGTGAACCTAAAACTATAGAAAATACATCTTATGTTGATGATATAAAATTAGGTTCTAAGGTAACATTTTGTAAATACTCTTTTGTAAGTAATATTTTACAAAAAAATGAAACAGAAGATTCAGTAGTAGTATCACCTATTAATTCAACAGAGATTAGTAATACTGAAGATAATAGGATAGAAGTAAATACTACACAAGAGGTTACTAAAACAGATACAACAAAAGAAGAAAGTATTGATAATGTAGTTAATGCTGTTTATGTTGAAGATAGTACTAATAAAGAATTAAGTACTGAAAATGTAAAAAGCGAAACTAAAGTAGAGGCTTCAGTAAGTTCAACAAATGCTGGTACTGAAGATAATAAATCAGAAGTAAATACTACACAAGTAAGTACTACACAAGATGTTACTAAAACTGATACAACGAAAGAAGATAGTATTGATGCTGTTGTTAGTTCTACTATTAAGAATGAGAATAGTACTGATAAGAAAGTAACTACGGGAAATGTGAAAAATGAAAGTGGAGTAGTTAAAGTAGAGAAACCTGTAAGTTCAACAAATGTTAGTACTGAAAATAATAAAGTAGAAATAAATAGTAAACCAGATGTTACTAAAACTGATACGTCAAAAGAGGAAAGTATTGATGCTATAGTTAGTTCTACTGTTAAAAATGAAAATAGTGTAGATAAGAAAGTAAGTCCTGAAAAAAATATAAAAGAACAAAGTAGTGTAGTAAATACTGATAGTTCTAAAGGACAAGAAACTGTTAAAAAAGAAGATAATAAACCAAGTGGTTTAAAAGCAACGGTGGGAAATGTTAATAATATAAAAGTAAGTAGTCCACAGAAACCAGTTCAAAGTCAAACCTTGCCTAATAAAGATAGTAAAACTAATGTAACTACATCATCTACTATTAGTAAAGTGTCAGGAGAAACTAATAATTCTGAAAAAAAAGAACCTGAAAAATCGTTAAAAAGTGATGTGAATACTAAAGGTACTATTGTTAAAGATAATTCTAAAAATATAGTTCATAATAATGAAGTAAATAATAGTCAAGTAAAAGAACCATTATTAAAATCTACTACTAATCCAAAAGCAAATATTAGTACTGAAACAAAAAGTTCAAATAATACATCGGGTAATACTATTACTAAAGTTGAAAATGTTAAACAAACTAATAATTCTGGGATAGTAAATAATGTATCGACAAAGAATGAAGAAACTACTAAAAAAGTTTCAAGTAATGTTTCTACTGAAACTAAAACTGTTAGTAATGAGGTGAAGCAACCTGCTCCTCAAACTAATGTAATAAAAAAAGATAATACTAGTACTCAAGTAGTTAAAGAAGATAAACAACAATTAAATAAACAAAATGAAACTTCTCAAGACTTAAAAGTAACTAATGAAAGTAAGTAAAGGAGAATAAATATGAAAGAAATGTTAAAGAAATTTTGGAAGACTTTAAAAGATTATGTTAATTACTTAATGAAGGTTGATTTTAAAGAATTATTTATAAATACTATTATTTTAATATGCCTAGTTATACTTGCTGCTTTTGTTTATATACCTATTGGACTTGTTCAAGATTTAATACGTAATCTTTTAAGTATATTTATTAATATGGGTGGAATATTTGGGTTAATTTATACTTGGTTGTTTAGCCTTATTGGTGCTATAGCGGCTATTTTGACATTTATATATTTATTTAATAAAAGATTTGATTCAATAAAAAATGAATCAAATAAAGAAAGTAGTAATAAAAAAGAAAGTAAAGAAAAAGAAGAAGATTTAGATTTGCCAAAAGTAAAAGAATAATATTATAAAGCCTCATTTAATTATGAGGTTTTTAAATTGTACATTAAAAAAGATTTATTTAATGTTATTAAATATTGAATTAAATTAGAAATTCCCAAAATAAGAAGGAAATATAATTTATAGAATAAGTTCCCAAATTTTAAGGAA
>CANQZL010000047.1 GCA_947628325.1 uncultured Bacilli bacterium | reverse complement strand
AGAGCATCAGATGGACAAATACTTGCACCAGGAACCAGTGTACCAGCAGATGGAGAAATGTATACAATAGTTGTTGACAATAATGTAACCCAAAGAGACTATTATAAAAGTATTTTAGTTGGAGAAAAAGAAGCATTCGTAATAGATGATATGAAAACTTGTTCTCAGGTTAATGGTACAGAGAATTTAAGAGCCGTATTTAATAATACAGCTCATGAATGCCAAATAACAGGTTTAAAAGCAACAGATCCTAATACTTATGTAGATTTATTAATAACTACAAGCGATACAACCTATACTTATAAATTTACAGTTGAAGATAATACAGGTATGAGTGAAGCTGATCCTAATGGATTCATAATTGATGTTGACCCTAACATAATTTATGGTCAAAATGACAAATATACAAATGACAATAACTTTTTTACCAAGACATGTGAATCATATACTGTTAAATGGTCTGGCTCCGATGTTAAATTTGGTAATAAGGGTGGAACAGATTTATATAGTTCAAATTATAACGCAACATCAGGCTGTGGAGATTTTATAGCTTTATGTCTAGACCCAGGAAGATTAGGGCCAGTTGATGCCCGTGTATACAATAGAACTGCGGATATCAAAGAAGATTCTGATTTTGGTAAATTAATAGGATATATTGCTAAGAAATTATCAGACGATAATCAAGTTACTAATTTCAGAAATAATAATGCTTATAAAATAGCTGCACTTGTTGCAGTTCGTGCAGTAGCAATAATGGATGGCTATAGTGGTGGAATAGTAGCTGTAGATAATTTACTAGACAGCCATTACAATATCTATGCTGATTTAGCTAAAAAACTTAAAGAAGTATATGATAATGATTTTGAAAAATTATCTGAAACTGATAGAGTAAGTAAAATAAAAAAAGCAATTACAGATAGTGTAAATATATATTATGAAAGTAACGGAATAAAAGCCTTAGATGTCTTAGTTAATTTCTTAGTTAACTATAAATTCTATGAGCCTTCTGATGCTCAGTCATTCTCAAGAACGATTGATTCAACGGTATTTGAAGAAGTTGGTGCAGGTTATACAATAACTTACAAAGGAACTTTCTCAATGCCAAACAATTCAAACTTAAAACCAGATCAAATTGAAGGCTTTGATACTGGAAATGAAAAAGGAACAATGACTGTTACAAAAAATGATGATGCATCAACAAGTACAAAAGAAGTTTGGAATTATGAAGTAATTATAACAGTCTTAGATGCTTCAAAAGTTAAACCTCCAACAAAATTAAATGGAAGACTAAAATACTCTTTTAAATTAGTATATACTGGAGGTGCAACACCAAGTAATATCTTTATTGCCAATCCAAGTGGATCTGCTGTTGCTCAAAGAATGTTATTGTTTAAAATTCAAAGTAATGAAATATATACATATTTTGATATAGCTCCTAATACGGAAAATGCTTGTAACACATTACCTGCACTAGATTATAAAGCTTGTTATGATGAAGAAGGAAATTATATTTGTGACGCTAATTTAGAATTTGACAAAACATGCTATAACGAAGACGATGAATATATTTGTGACGTTACACCTTCACAATTCAATCCAGATTTGTTTAAAGCTTCAAACTGTTGTAAATACGTTTTAGACGAGATTAAATATGAACATATTGTAAAAAATGTATGTAATAGTAATTGCTCTGTTTCAACAATGCAAAATGCTTGTACAATAAAAGAGCCTTGTACAGCGGAAGAAGTCGAAAATGGAACATGCGACAATGGAGCATCTGAAGTCTATACTATAAAAGAAGGAGCAAAATATTTAGGAAATGGTCAATATAGCAATCAAATAGGGACTTGCGTAGTAGTAGTTAATAGAGAGGTTAATGAAGACACAGTTTCTAAAGATGTTGCCGATGGTGGGTTAAAAACTACCGACGGAAATGGCAATTCATTAATGGTTGCTGATTATGAACAAAACAACAATAAATATTGTCGAATTAGTTGTTCAGAAGAATGGACTATTGCCGCTGATGGATTTGGTAATTTTATTGGTGCTAATGCTATAACCGCAGGATCATATTTCAATATTAAAACACCAATATTTATTGGTGGTCAACGTACTTGTTATACTACATATATAGATTATAATGACTATATAAGTGATTTATCATCAGCGTCTGCAGATATGGTAGAAGCTTATAATAATTATAGTGAATTATCTCACATATATTCTGCTATTCATGGTAAACAAATGGAATATGTTAATCCTGGTGGAAACTCTTATGGTTATTTAATTTTCCATCCTGTAGATGTATGTACTGCTGAAAGTGATGAAGCTGAACGTACTGTATATGAGGATGATGCTGGTAATTCTTGTACAGCTGGTACAATAGGATGTAATCCGAAAAAAGAAACATATCATACAGGTAATTATACATGTTCTACATATGATAAAACAACATATGGTTATTATACAATGACAGTAAGCGATAAATTTGAAGATGCGGCAGCTGGAACGGGATCATATGAGGTATGGAATGCTCATGGGACACGTTCATATCCACGAGGCACAGCTACTTCGACATGCACATTAAATATAAAAAGTGGATATCATAAAGTTAATGAAGTTGGAGAGGATTGCTTAAAGGCCGATCTTGAAAGTAGAGAAAAAGCGTATAATGATTTAGCAGGAGATTTAACTCCAGATATCGGTAAAATGCAAGGCTACTTAAGTGCTATAAGTTCAGCTAAAGCTGCAATTAAGAAATATTCACAAAATATGTTTGATTGTCAACATTTCCAATTATATAATTCATCAGATGATGGAACAGATAAAAAGAATAATACAATTCTTACAAAAGAATTAGATGGTATTATGCGAAGTTATGTTAGAATTGATACAGCATTTGAACCAGAAGCTTCATATACATATGATGAATCTCCATATATGACTATCCTTGGAAAAGATAATGTTTTAGAAGAATTTACAGCATTAAACGATAAATATTATCAACTTGCTGGCTTTGAATCGTATGCAAAAGCAACTAATCAAGAAGTTAATGCAGCTCTAGATTGGTATGTTCCTGATAAAATTACTACAAGTGATCTAGATACTTTGATTAGTTCCGATATTAATGGAAATAAATCTGTAAAACTTTCAAGAAATAAGATACATACATATTACTATAACCCTAGTGGTATGTGGACTCAATCGGGAAATCCAGATGGATTTTATAATTATCATGATCCTAGTAGTCTAGTAGGAGCAGATGAAGAAGCTCCTACAGCTGAAGTAAGCATTTTATATTGTACAGTTGATGGGCAGTATACTGGAGGGACTTCAACGGGTTCTGAGTACGTTAAAGAAGGTGTGTACGAAACATACACAACAGGTGGTAAAATGGATCCATATTGGTCTGGTGGAAAATGTTCTGATAAAACTTATAAATATTTGCGAGCGCATTATATAAAGTCATCTATTTCTAATAGTAGTTTCTATAAAAATAAAGGAAACTGGTATAACAGAGTAAATGACGTAAAAGAACATGGGACAACATTAGAGGAAGCTTGGGAAAATGCTAGAAAACGTGATAATGGTCCAGATTACAGTACAGATGATCCTTCATTGTGGTCACGTGTTGGCGAGAAAAATGGCATAAATGAGTTCCCAATTAGTATTACAACTCCTCGAAATCTGTATCAATATACTTACACATTTGGAAAAATAGGTATTTTTGGTGATGGACGACTGGGAAGACTAATGGGTGCTGGTTCACTATCTCTTATTTCTTCTAACAATCGAACGTGTTTCTATGAAATTGTTGAATCAGTTTGTAAATGCTGTGGAGATCCAATAGTTTCTTATGATATTGAAGGAGTACCTTCACCAGAAGAATTCATAGAAGCACACGATGACTTATTAGATTATGAACAGAGTGATGAAGACAAAATAGGTGTTAATTCAAATGGTACATTAGGATTTACTAATTCAACAGTATCATTAAATGATTTAAATGCTGTAGGTAAAACAGGTGGACGTGAATTATCAATCAACTGGAGTGATTCAGATGTCTATCGTTTATCAAGTTCAAGATTCCATACTGCTAAAGGAAGCATGGCATTAGAAGCCATAGAAACAGTTGGTGAAAAAGTTTATGAAGAAACTCCTGAGTACTCATTCCAATTAAGTCCTCAAACACTTGCGTCTATTAGAGATTACAATGATCAATACGGATATGGTGTTGATTTCAGTAGATTAAAAGTTTATGGAAGATATGCTATTCAACCTTTAGGTGATTGCTCAGATATAAATAGTTGCCAGTGGCAAGAAGGTGGAGAATATAATAGTGATTATATAACTAATAATGTATCTAATTTTAAACATTATGGAAGTGTATTCTTAGAAGAATTTATGAATGATTATTCAATAAGTAATGGTTTAAGTAAATTAACTAATAATAATAACGTTTGCGTGGTAAATGAATTAAATACTTATAAAGACTTATTGAATTTAAGCAATACTGGAAATTGTCGTTGGATTGATTATATAGACTCAGAAGAAATAAAAACTTATAATCCAGCAACTAGTAAATATGAACAAGAAATACAATTCTTCAGATTGGCATTTAAATAGGAAGGAGTGAGATTATATGAAAGAGTCTTATTGGGGCTACTGGTTTATAATCTTAGGTATATTTATAGCATCAGTAATGATGCTAACAAATGATGCCACAACATCAAATACTGAAGATTATTATCAATTAAAAGAAGTAGCAAATAGTGCAATATACGATGCAATAGATTATGCATATTATTCGCAAACAGGGCAAATAAGAATGATAAAGGAAGTATTTGTAGAAAACTTTATCAGAAGATTTGCTGAAACAGTTTCTGTAACAGACAGTTATAAAATAGATTTTTATGACTTATATGAATCTCCTCCTAAAGTAAGTGTCAAAGTGTCAACAAAAACAGCTGGATTTATTATAGGTAGAGATGTTGAAACACCTGAGCAAAGTGCTATGACAAGCTTAGACGTAGTAAATTCAATTGATTTAATAGTTGAATTTGACGAATACGAACCTACGGATTGTGTAGGATATATTTGTCCAATTGATAATGAAGTCGGAGAATTCTGTGACTACTATCCAGGACATTAGAGAAAAGGAGGAATAAAATGGGAAATTTTCTTGTACCTTTTAAGAAATTTTTAAGTAATAAAAATACAATAACTATTTTGGGTGTTTTAGTAGGCCTCGTAGTTTTATACCTTGGATATAGTTGGCGTGTTAACCAATCTGTTCAACCTACTGAAGTACCAATTTGTAGTCAAACACTTTTGGCAGGTACTAAAATTACTGATCAATATATTCAATACGCAAAAGTACCAAAAGATATGATAAGTAATATGACAAATTTAGAAACACAAGCTAATAATATAGTTGGTAAATTAGTAGCATATGATGGCAAAATAGCTCAAAATAGCTTCTTCTTTTCAGACAATCTAATTGCCGAAGAAGATATGCCAGATTCTATATTCTCTAGTATTCCAGATGGAAATACTATATATAGTTTAAAAATAAATTATGATAAAAGTTATGGTAATTCAATATTCCCTGGAGATAATATTGATTTATATATGACTACAAATACAGAAGAGGGATTATTAGTATTTGGTAGATTACTTGCTGAAATTCAAGTTTTAGCTGTCAAAGATGCTAATGGTAAAAATGTTTTTGCTGATAAAGATAATCCTACAGAACCAGCATTTTTACTATTTGATGTACCAGAGAACCTATTCTTGTTGCTAAGTAAAGCAGAAAAATTAGGCATTGAAATAGATCCAGTACCAAGAAATGAAGCTTATTCTGCAAATGCTGCAGCAACAGAGCTTAAAAACGATGAATTACAAGATATGATTATAAGTCAAACATATATTTTACAAAATGAATGTCAAGATTTAACCGTATGTTAATAAAAAAATAAAGAAAAAGAGGGTGTTTTTATGGATGACAAGAATGTATTTTCACAAATGGATTTTGGACCCTTATCTGAGTTTTTAGAAGATGATGATGTTACCGATATTTCTTATAGTAATGGTGGTCAAGTATGGCTAAAAACTTTATCTAAAGGGGTATATCAAGTTGAAAGACCAGATATTAACAACCCATTTATGGAAAAATTAGCTTTCCAATGTGCAAATGTTATGGGTAGAACATTCAATATGGCTCATCCATTTCTAGACTCTGAAAGTGCTGAACTACGTATGAATTTTGTCCACGATTCCATTGCGACCAATGGAATCGCGTGCTTAATACGTAAAACACCTGCAAAGATTCGTCTTAATAAAGAAAAGTTAATTGATGAACAATATATTACTGATCAAATGCATGATTTTTTAATCAAATGTGTTTGGGGACATTGCAATATAATGGTTGCAGGAGAAACTGGTTCTGGTAAAACAGAACTTGTTAAATACTTAGCTAGTAATACTAAAGAAGATGAAAAAATTATTTCTATTGAAGATACTTTGGAACTTCACTTAGATAAAATTTTCCCTCATCGTGATATCGTGGCTATGAAAACGAATAATATTGCCTCATATACAGAAGCCTTAGTAGCCTGCATGAGACAGAACCCTATATGGATACTACTTGCCGAAGTTCGTTCTGCAGAAGCCGTTATGGCAGTTCGTAACTCAATTTCTTCTGGGCACCATATTATTTCAACAATCCATGCCGATAAAGCCTCAAGTATTCCAATGCGTATGTACGCTTTACTAGAAGGAAGTCAAGATATTGAACAATACTTGTCTTCAATTCATAGATATGTTCAAATAGGTATATATGTTAAAGGATATTATTCAAAAGCTTTAAATAGATTTCAACGTGAAATAATGGAGATATGTGAATTTTATGTAGATGATGAAACAAATAGACCATTATCAAATCTTCTTTATTCTAAAACTTTGGATGGTAAAGTAACATTACATAATCCAACAAAAAAATTAATAGATTACTTAGCTATCGGTAATGTTTATTTTGAAAATGATGATATATTTGGTTTAGGTGATGCTGATTATAAAGAAGACTTATCTAATTTAAGAGATAGTGCTGAAGATAATTTAGCTAATAAGGAGACTAATTCACAAGCCTTAGCGACAGCTTTAAATAGTGAAGGTAATAATGAACAAAATGCCTCAACTAATAATCAAGCACCTGCTAATAATGTAACAACTCCTGAAAATACTACTCAACCTAAACAAACTGTAGCTCAGACACAGCCTCAAACTAATAATACTAATAATGTCTCTGCTACAACAGTACAACAAAAAAGTGGACAAAGTCCAATTAATCAACAGGTTACTCCACAGAATCAGCCAACTAGTGTTCAACAGCCAATCGCTGTATCAAATGTTGCTCAACAACCAGTGGCCGTATCAAATGTTGCCCAGCCAATAACTCCAGTGCCACAGCCACAAGCTCAACAAGTAGTTAAACAACCAGTTGTTGTTCAGCCTCAAGTAGTAACTACACCACAGCCAATAATGCAACAACCAGTTGCTAATCCTCAATTTGTTCAACAACCAATACAAGCTCAAGTTACAGCTCCACAAGTAGCTGTTAATAATCAAAGTCAGCCTATTGCTACACAGAATCAACAAACTGCCACAACTAATGCAGTTTAATAATAAGAAGGTGAATTTATGGAATTAGTTGTATGGATTATTATTGCAATATTTGTATTTGCTTATAGATACAATACAGGAGATAATGTTTATAAGTTTTTCGCTGATACAGTATCTAACATCTACAATACATATGCTCCATATAGTTATAGTGAAGTAAAAGAAAAAACTAAAGAATTAGGATATGAATATACCCCAAGGCAATATGCAACACAAGTATTACTTATGGGTGGAGCAGCTGCTGGTATAACATTCTTATATTTTTATAGTATTCCAACTTCTATAATTTATGTTGTAATTGCAATATGTTTTGTCCCATATTTAAATTATCTAAGAACTCAAAGACTTTATAGTGAATACTTATTTGAACAAGTTCAAGTATATACAACTAACGTTATCATGGAGTTTACAACTACTCAGAGTTTTGTAAAAGCTCTAGAAGGTGTTCGTGATTCTGGGATTTTACAAGATCCAGTTCTAAGAGATGTAAAACGTATGATACAAATGTCTTATGAAAATGGTACTATAGATCAATCAATAGAATTCTTTAATGCTGCTTATCCATACTATATGGTAAAAAACATGCATCAATTATTTTTACAAATTACTAAAGAAGGTGCCAGAGATTCAGGTGAAGCCTTAGAATTAATGTCAATGGATATCGATGCCTTAGTTGAAGGTGTATATCGTGATAGAATGGATAGACAAACATTCCATAAGAAATTCTTAACATTTGGTATGGCTTTATTCTTACTTGTATTAGTTATGCAATTACTATTTGGTCGAACCGAATATCTAGAAATGCTTGATAAAATTTACGTAAAAGTTATTCTCCATGCTATTATTATTGTAAATTGTTATTTCCTTATAACAGGAGAAAAATATTATAATGAAGATGTGGGGGTTGAATAAATATGTATTTTGAAATACTTGTTATTGGTATAGTATCTTTTATTGTTTTAACAGTTAATGGATATATAAAACCAAATAAATTTATTCAAGACAACCAAGATATCTTTATGAAATTAAAAGAAGATGACTATGATTTCTTAGTAAGAGCAAAATATGGTGATGGTTTAGACTCTGATGTTTTATATCAAAAAAGAATAAAAAATGGTTTAATAATAATAGTCTTATTAATATTTATGATGATATCAAATTTAACTGCTGTTAAAGTTGTTCTTGCTGTTGTAGCTGGATATGGTATGTTTAAATTAGATTATTTAAATTTAAAAAGTTTTTACAAACAGCATTTATTACAAATTGATTCAATGCTACCTTATTATTTAAAGGGATTAGAAATATTAATTCAACACTATACAGTTCCCGTTGCTTTAGGTAAGTCAATTGCCGATGCACCAGAAATTTTTAGACCAGGATTAATAGATATGATAAATAAAATAAATGCCGGTGATGCAACAGTAGCTCCATATATGGAATTTGCTCAAATGTATCCAGTAAGAGATTCAATGAGAATGATGCGTTTATTATATCGTTTAAGCTTAGGTAGACAAGAAAGAAAACAAGAACAATTAATTACATTCTCTAAAACTATATCTAATTTGCAACAAAAAGCTAGAGATACAAGATATAAAGAAAGATTAGATAAAATGGAAAGTAAAACAATGAGTATGTTAGTAACAACAGGAATTGGTGTTATGATTCTACTACTTATAGCTGTTATGAATATGATAGGACAATAAAAAATTTAATAATAATTAGATATGGGTATAATGGCTCTAGATAATCTAGTGGGGAGATAAAAAATCCTTTATAGAAAATCTAGTGGGGAGTTTTAATAAGAAATCTAC
>CANQZL010000046.1 GCA_947628325.1 uncultured Bacilli bacterium | reverse complement strand
TACTTACATTAATTATTTTAAGAAGATTAAAAATTAATAAATACAATAATTAAGGAAGTCTTTTAATTAAGACTTCTTTTTATCTAAACCAATACATTATAAATAATGCTAATGTAATTAAATAAATACTTATCTTAAATAATTTATTATTAATTAATAATTCTTTAAATTTATTAAAAGTAAAAATACTTATTATAATTACTATAATTAAACTTATTAACATATATACGATATCATTAGTACTAAATACATATATAATCCCTTTATAAGAATCAATTATAAGTAGGGGAATACTTATTAATATAGCATAAATTAAACTAGTATTAATTTCTATTTTACATAATAAACATCCAAGTAATGTTGTAATAAAAATTGGTAAGTTAAGTATTAATCCTAATATATTTATAATAATTATTACAAAAAGATTCTTAATACTAATTTCATTATATTTTTTATTATTACTTTTATTGTTTCTTATAAAAATTAATAATATACCTAGTATAATAAATATCCAAGGTATTTTTTTAAATGATATATTAGAAAATTTTAAATAGATAAAAATATTAATTAAATAGTTTATAATAATAAACAGAATAAATTTAAATAAATATTTCTTTTTTCTTTTTAATACTTTTTTACTAATTATTTCTTTAATAATAAAATATATAAATACTATTAATACTCCAAATAGCATAAAAGAATTAATTTCTTCATAGTTAAATATTTTAGTATTGAAGAAATTTTGTAAAAAAATAATATGTCCTTTATAAGAAATAGGAAAAATACTTGTAATACTAGTTATAATACTAAGTATTAAATATTTTATAATTTTCATATATTCACCTTATTTAATAATATATTTTATTTAATTAAAATAGAATTAAATATGAATAGAATTTTAAATATTGGGGTAGGAATAATAT
Organism: uncultured Bacilli bacterium; assembly: GCA_947628325.1. Classification (GTDB taxonomy): domain Bacteria; phylum Bacillota_I; class Bacilli_A; order RF39; family UBA660; genus Coprovivens. Next base: position 8,580 of record CANQZL010000046.1, on the reverse strand, counting down.
GTTGTAGTTTAGGTATAAGTATTTTATTTATATACTTAAACCTTTTTGTTTTTGGTTTTAATTTTTTTGAATATTTATTTTATGTTTTAAAAACTTTTGAATTTTATTTATTACCAGTAGGAATTTTTCTCCTATTAAAAAAATAGATTATTAGTAATCTATTTTCATTGCTTTACGAACCTTTTTCATTTGTTCTTTAGCTTTATCTTTTGCTATTTTTGTTCCATTTTCTAATATTTCTTTAACAAGTTCAGGATTATCTTCATATTGTTTACGACGTTCTTTAATAGGTTTTAAGAATTCATTCATCTTATTAATAAGTTCTTTTTTACATAAGACACATCCTCTAGCACCTTTTTTACATTCTGAACAAACTACTTTTAAACTATCTTCATCATTAACTAATTTATGATAATAATAAACCATACATACATCAGGATTAGCAGGATCATCTTTCTTAATTTTATTTGGATCAGTAACAGCTTTCATAATTTTATTAGCAATAGTTTCTTCAGAATCTACTAAATATATAGCATTACCTAAAGACTTACCCATTTTATCATTACCATCTAAACCTTTAATACGTGTTGTTTTAGAAAGATAAGCTTCTGGTTCTTTTAAAGTATCTCCATATATAGAATTAAATTTTCTTACTATTTCACGACATTGTTCTAATAAAGGTAGTTGATCATCACCAACAGGAACTAATTCTCCATTAAAAATTGTAATATCAGCCGCTTGAGAAACAGGATATCCTAAAAAACCATAAGTAATTGATTCTCCATCATTACCAAATAATTCTTTTTTTTGGGCAATTTCTGACTTTACAGTAGGATTTCTTTGTAATCTTGATACAGTTACTAAATTAGAATAAAAGACTGTTAATTCAGCTATTTCTGGTATTTTAGATTGTATAAATATATTAACTTTCTTAGGATCTATCCCAATAGCTAATAAATCCATAGTTATTTCTTTAATATTTTCACGTACTTTTTCTGGATTATTAAAATTATCAGTTAAAGCTTGAACATCAGCAATTTCTAAGTAAAAATCATAATCATCTTGTAATTTAACATAATTTTGTCCAGCTCCAAATAAATGACCTAAATGTAAATTCCCAGTAGGTCTAAGACCAGTTAAAATAGTTTTTTTCATAGAACCACTCCTTCTTTGTATTTTAACATAAGATGTATAAAAAGTTAATTATAAAGAATAATAAAAGTAAAGGAGATTATATATGAAGAAAATATTATATAGTATATTTATTATTTCATTTAGCTTATTTTTATTAGGTTGTGGTAAAGAAATGACTGCTCGTGAAGCTGTATCTAATTATTTAGAAAACTACATAACATTAGATAGTAGTGTTACTGAGGAATTAGATAATTTTGTTAAAGAAGAAAATGATTTAAATGATAGTCAAAAAGAAGTATATAAGGATATTTTAAAAAAAGAATATAGTAGTTTAACTTATGATATTGAAAATGAAAGATATGAAGGAGATACAGCTTATCTTAAAGTAAAAATTAATGTCATAAATTTATACAAAGCTCAACAAGAAGCTTTAGATTATTATAATGAGAATTCTAATGAATTTAATAATGAAGAAGGTAATTATGATAAATCTAAGTTTATGGATTATCGTTTAGAGAAAATGAAAGAAGCTAATGAAACTATTAACTATGATATTGAATTTAAGTTAATTAAAACTGATGATAAATGGCAAGTTACTCAGTTATCTAATGATGATTTAAAGAAAATTCATGGTATTTATAACGAAGAATAATCTTATATAATTATTCTTTTTATTTTGGTATAATATATGTGAGGTTGTAGTATGAAAGATAAAATAAAAAACTTTATTCTAAAAAACAAAATTCCTATTATTATAATTTTATCTATAGTTTTAATAATTATAATTACTTTTATATCTTATTTAATATTTATGTCTAACTTTAAAACATATGATGTAGATGAAGTAAATAAGTTTTATAAAGAAATTTCCGAAAAAGATAAAGATATTTATAATAGTTTGAATATTAAGGAAGTAAAAAAGAAGACTTTAGGAATAGATATTTCATCATGGCAAGGTGATATTAATTTTGCCAAAGTAAAAAATAGTGGTATTGATTTTATTATGATTAGATGTGGCTTCCGTAACTTATCAAATGATGAAATACACGAAGACAGTAAGTTTAAGTATAATATTAAGGAAGCTAATAGTTATGAAATACCTGTCGGAATATATTTTTATGGAACAGCGATAAATGAAAAAGAAGCTTTAGAAGAAGCTAGTTATGTTTTAAATTTAATTAAAGATTATGATGTAACATATCCCGTTGTTTATGATTTTGAACTATTTAATGAAAAGCGAACTAAAGGAGTAGATGATGAGACAATTAACAATAATGCCTTGAGATTTTTAAGTTATATTGAAAAGCATGGATATAAAGGAATGCTTTATACTAACTATACTGCTTTAACTTATCATTGGAAGTCAGAATTATTTAATTCTTATAAATTGTGGTATGCGCACTATGTTGATAATTATTCTTATGAAGGTGTATATGATATGTGGCAATATGCTAATAATGGACGTATTGATGGAATAGTAGGTAATGTTGATTTAAATGAGAGTTATATATCTTATGAAATTATTGATGAATAAGGAATTTAATTGAAAAATAAAAATAAATAATGTATTATTAAAGAGGTGATTTATATGACGAACAAAGAATTAGCTGAACTTATGTATCCAAATGTAACAATGACTATAAAAGATTTAGAAGAAAAATTCCCTAAAAGAGCTTTAAAGGAAGGAGCTATTGTTTCAAGATATGCTCCAAGTCCAACCGGATTTGTTCATATGGGCAATATGTTATCTTGTTTTATTGAATCTTTTTTACCTAAACAAACGGGAGGAGTCTTCTTTTTAAGAATTGAAGATACTGATCAAAAACGTGAAGTAAAAGGTGGAATAGAAAATATTATTAATTCAATTAATTCTTTAGGAATTGAATATGATGAAGGTGTTGTAAGTGGTGATGAACAAAAAGGTGCTTATGGACCATATATTCAAAGTCAAAGAAGAGAAATATATGATGTATTTGCTAAGTATATGATAGAAAATGATATAGCTTATCCATGTTTTTGTAGGGAAGAAGAATTAGAAGAGACAAGAAAATTTCAAAGAAATAATAAATTACGTATTGGTTATTATGCTAAATATGCAAGATGTCGTTTCTTAAAAAATGAAGAACGTGCTGAAAAGATAAAACAAGGACTACCTTATACTATTAGATTAAAATCAACAGGTAATTTTAATCATAAAGTTAAATTTAAAGATTTAGTTAAGGGTGAAGTAGTATTCCCTGAAAATGATCAAGATATTGTATTAATAAAAAGTGATGGAATTCCTGTATACCATTTTGCGCATTTAGTTGACGATCACTTAATGCATACAACTCATGTTCTACGTGGTGAAGATTGGTTATCAAGTGTTCCTATTCATATTGAATTATTTAAAAGATTTAATTTTGAACAACCTAAGTATGCTCATTTAGGATTAGTAATGATTGTAGATGAAAATGGTACTAAACGTAAAATAAGTAAAAGAAAAGATCAAGATTTTACAGTTTTAAACTATGCTAAAGTAGGATTCCCTAGTGGAGCTTTACAAGAATACTTAATGACTATAGCTAATACCAATTTTGAAGGATGGCGAAGTGCTAATCCTGATAAACCTTTAATAGATTTTCCATTTTCATTTTCAAAAGTTGGTTCCAATCCTTTATTTGATTATAGTAAATTAGTTAATATTTCTAAAAATTATATTTCTAAAATGGATAAAGAAACTCTATATAACGAATTAGTTAATTGGAGTAGTAAGTATGATTTAGAACTAAATGATATTTTAGTAAATAATAAAGATTATTCATTAGCTGTATTAAATATTGAAAGAGAAAAGAAAAAACCTCGTAAAGATTATGTTACATATAGCGATATTAAAAAATATTCTTGGTATATGTTTAATGACTTATTTAACAAAGAGAAAAAAGAATATGAATGGCAATCAGTTACTGATTTAGATGAAATAAGAAATATTGTTAAAACATACTTTACAAAATATTATGATATAGGTGATGATCATGATACTTGGTTTGATAAATTAAAACTTCTTGCTAAAGAATTCTCTTATGCTGAAGAAGTTAAAGATTATAAAGAAAATCCTTCAAAGTATAAAGGAAGTATAACAGATATAGCTACTATTATAAGAGTTGCTATTACAACAAAATCTCAAACTCCTGATTTATATGAAATCCTTCATATATTAGGAATAGATACTATAAATGAAAGAATTAATTTATTATAAATAAATTAGTACTATAAAAGTCAAAAATTTCATAGAATTACTAAGGTGATTAGATGAAAAAGTTTTGGCTTTTTTTATTTCTTTTATTTCCCTTTTCAATAAAAGCTCTTAGTGCTAGTTCCTATATTGTAATGGATATGGATAGTGGTCGTGTCTTAGAAGGCTCTAATATAAAAAAAGAGAGTTTAATTGCCAGTACAACTAAAATATTAACAGCTATTACAGCAATTGAACATGGTAACTTAGAAAGTAAAGTTAGAATAGGTAATGAAATCTTAAAATCTTTTGGTAGTGGTATCTATGTCCAAATAGGAGAAGAATTAACTTTAGATGATTTATTATATGGTTTAATGCTTCGTAGTGGTAATGACGCAGCTTTAGCTATTGCTAAAGCTGTATCAGGAAGTGTTGATTCCTTTGTCTATTTAATGAATGAAGAAGCAAGTAATATCGGTATGGAAAATTCCTTATTTATAAATCCTTCTGGTTTAGAAGATGATAATGGTAATGGAAATACTTCAACAGTTTATGATATGGCTTTACTAACTCGTTATGCAATGCAAAATGAACATTACCAAAGATTTGTTAGTACTAAAGATATTATTATAAAATCAAGTATGAAAACTTATCATTGGTATAATAAAAATAAACTATTAAATACTTATAAATATTGTACAGGAGGTAAAACAGGTTTTACTAAGAAAGCTCGTCGTACTTTAGTAACTACTGCTAGTAAAAATAATATGAATTTAATAGTTGTAACATTTAATGATGGAAATGATTTTAATGATCATAAATCTTTATATGAAAAATATTTTAATAATTATGAAGTTATTAAAGTTATAGATAAAGAAGATGATTATGGTAAAAACATTAAATTAAAAGATGATTATTATTTAATAAAGGATAAGAAAGAAAAAGTTGAAACTAATATTGTTATTGAAGAAGAGAGCCCTAGTGAACAAGGAAGTATAGTTGGTAAGGTTGAAGTAATTTTAAATGGTGAAGTATTAGGATATCGTAATTTATATTATGAGAAACCTAGTATTACAGAAAATAAAAGTTTTTTAAGTAAATTATTAGATTTTTTGAAATTTTGGTGAGATATGATAAATAAAATATGGGTAGTTTTAATAGGTCTTGGAATAGGTTATTCATTCTTTAATACTAATGTTAATATGGGAGATATTATTTTAAATAGTTCATATTCAGCTTATGAATTGTTAATTTCTATAGGACCTTTAATTGTTTTATGGTCAGGTATTATGAATATTGCTAGTAAAAGTGGTTTATTAGCTAAATTTAGTAATTTATTAAAACCTCTTTTAAAAAAGATAATGCCTAGTGTTAAAGGTGAAAAGTCCTTAGAATATATATCTTCTAATATAGCAGCCAATATGCTAGGATTAGGTTCTGTAGCAACCCCTGCTGGTCTTAAAGCTATGCAAGAATTACAAAAAGAAAATCCCCATAAAGATACAGCAACTGATGGTATGATAACTTTTCTTATTTTAAATACTAGTGGTGTAACTATTATTCCTATGACTGTCATAGCTTTAAGACTAGCTTTTAAAAGTATTAATCCTTCAGCTATTATTATTCCTAGCATTATAGCAACTTCAGTAAGTACAATCTGTGGCTTAACTTTAGATTATTTTATTAGGAGGAAAAATGCTAAATAATTATATAATTCCCATAATTGTAATTGTTATTATATTACATGGCTTTTTTAAAAAAACTGATATATATGAAACTTTTTTAGAAGGAAGCTTAGATGGTCTTAAGACAGTAGTAAGTATTATACCAGTTGTTGTAGCCATGATTTTTGCTGTTAATATCTTTGTCGAAAGTGGCATTTTAAATTTAATAGGAGGTAGTTTTAAAGATATCATACCTATGATAGTTTTAAGACCTATAAGTGGTAATGCAACATTAGCTTATTTAAGTAAGATATTTCATAAGTATGGAGTAGATTCCTACTATGGTTATTTAGCTAGTGTTATCCAAGGAGCTACGGATACTACTATTTATGTTTTAGCTTTATATTTTAGTAGTGTTGGTATTAAAAAAACTCGTTATGCCTTAATCGGTGGTTTATTTGCTGACATTTGTGGAATAATTGCAGCTTTCATTGTCGTTAAGATGTTTTTTTGATATAATCAAAATAGGAATGTGGTTTTATGAAAGATATTGAAACAGAAAAATGCCCTCATTGTGGCTTTGAAAATGTAAAAGGAACTTTAAATTGTGGCAAATGTCATAAGACTTTAAAAAATTATATAAGTTGTCCAAGATGTGCCAAAAAAAATCCTCTTAATACTAAAAAATGTATTAGATGTGGTTATAATTTAAATAGAAAGAAAAATAACTTACTCAAAAATTTACTTATATCTGCTATTTTAGTAGCTGTTCTATGTTTAATTGTATATTTAACTAAGCTTAATTCTTTAAAAAATATAAGAATTATTTTAAATATTTTAGTCGTAATATTAATTATCATTATTTTTTATCATACAATTAGTTATGGAACAAAAGACATTAATAAATTCGAAGCCCATGAAGAAATCTTAGATACAAAGAAATTTAATAAAATGCGTAAAATAAGTAGTATCTCAGTTGTTATAGGTATCTCAGTGGCTTTTATAATTTTAATATATTTTTATTTCTTTAAATAAAAGGAAAATTTTTCCTTTTTTTAATTTTTTAGTATAATGTGAAGTAGGTGGTTTATATGGAACGTTTACAAAAAGCTATTGCTAATAGTGGCTACACTTCAAGAAGAAAAGCTGAAAGCCTAATCCTTGAAGGAAAAGTATATGTTAATGGAATCCAAATAAAAGAATTAGGAACAAAAGTATCTCCTCAAGATATAATAGTTATTGATGGTGTTACTTTAGAAAAAGTAAATCAAAAAGAATACTATTTATTAAATAAACCTCGTGGATATATTTGTAGTGTAAGTGATGATAAAGGACGTAAAGTAGTTACAGATTTAATTGATACTAATTCTAGAATATATCCAGTTGGTAGATTAGACTATGATACAACAGGTGTTTTATTATTAACTAATGATGGGGAATTCGCTAATATTTTAATGCATCCATCTAATGAAGTAGAAAAAACTTATATTGCTATTATTGAAGGGATTTTAACAAATGAAGAAATTAATACTTTAATAAAAGGTATTAGCATAGAGGGAATTAAAGTAATTCCTAAAAAATTTAAAATAAAAAGTAAGGATTTGGAAAAGAATAAAGAAAAAGTATCAATAACGATTGTTGAAGGACGAAATCATATTGTTAAAAAAATATTTGAAAGTTTAAACCATCCTGTAATAAAACTTACTAGAGAAAAATATGCTTTTCTAGATGTCAAGGGTTTACAATCTGGTTATTATCGCCATCTAAGTCTTGATGAAGTTAAAAAACTAAAAAAATATGCAAAAAAATAATCATCCATTCGATGATTATTTTTTGTTAAACAGCAGTATCTTCATTTTCATTGACGATATTAACAGCTTCTTTTTCTCCACTAATACTTATAGCTTCAACAGGACAAGCATCTTTAGCTTCTTCTACTTTTTCATTAACTCCTTGAGCAATTACTTCAGATAGTCCTTGATCATCGAAAGCAAAATGTTCTTCGTCAATAGCAATGCAAGCACCACATCCAACACATTTACTTTTATCTACTTCTATCATAATTTATTCCTCCTTTGATAATCATAACAACTATAATGTAAAAAATCAAATAAAATAATTTAAAAAAGTAAATAGATATGATATATTATTTATGTTAGGATGTGTTGATATGCAGTCTAGAATGAATAAATATTATGATAAAAATGAAGATGCCAAAAAAGACATTAATAGAAGTGAAATTATTCAAGAAGGATCTTCAAGAACCAAAAGAAATCAAAAACTATATAAAGAAGTAAGTAATTTGGAATTAGAAGACTTTGATTTGAATAGTAACGCTAAAGTACTAGGTGATAATCCTAAGAATATTGATATTAATGATATTAAAGGAATTATTGAAAAGAAATATCCTGAAAAGAAGAAAAATAAAAGCTTTGGTGATACTGCTGAAACAAACTTAGAAGAAATTCATTTGGATGAAACCCGTGAGTATGATATCAATTCAATACTAAAAGATGTTAAGAGTAAAAAAGAAGTAAATTATGAAGAAGATCGTTTAAAAAAAGTTCA
>CANQZL010000045.1 GCA_947628325.1 uncultured Bacilli bacterium | reverse complement strand
GTATCACTTATTAAAACATTTTTATTATTTTTTCTTAACTCTTCTAGTTCATGTTCTAATTTTGGAATATCTCCATGACGTAAACGAGCTGCTGTATCTAAATCATAATTATTCTCTGCTTCTTTTAAACGATGACGATAGTTTTCAAGTAATTTTTTCTTTTCACTTATTTCTTTATTAACTTCTTTTTCTTTATTAAAATCATCTTTTAATTTAGATTCTTTTAATTTTAATTCATATAATTCATCATCAAGTTCTTGTAATCTCTTTTTACTTTGTTCATCTTTTTCTTTTATCAAAGATTGTCTTTCTATTTCAAGAAGCATAATTTTTCTAGTCAATTTATCAAGACTTACTGGAACACTATCCATTTCTACTTTAATTGTGGCACAAGCTTCATCTATTAAATCAATAGCTTTATCTGGTAAATATCTATCAGTAATATAACGATCAGACAAAGTTGCAGCGCTTACTAAAGCTCTATCTTTTATATTAACACCATGATGAACTTCAAAACGTTCTTTTAGACCTCTTAAAATAGCAATAGTATCTAAAACACTTGGAGCAGCAACTATAATTTTTTGAAAACGACGTTCCAATGCTCCATCTTTTTCAATATATTTACGATATTCATTTAGAGTAGTTGCTCCTATACATTTTATTTCACCACGAGCAAGCATTGGCTTTAACATATTACCAACATTCATAGTACCTTCAGTACCATCACCTACTATCATATGTATCTCATCAATAAACATAATGATATTACCATCAGATTCTTTTATCTTATTTAAAACAGCTTTTAATCTTTCTTCAAATTCGCCACGATATTTAGCTCCGGCAACTAAGGCAGCTAAATCTAGTTCCCAAAGTTTTTTATTTTTTAGGCTTTCTGGAACATCCCCATTTATAATACGTAGTGCTAATCCTTCAACAATGGCTGTCTTACCAACACCTGGTTCACCAATAAGTACAGGATTATTCTTAGTTTTACGAGATAGAATACGAGTAATACTTCTAATTTCTTCGTCTCTTCCAATAACAGGATCTATTTTATTAGACTTAGCAGCATCCGTTATATCACGGCCATATTTAACTAAAACATCTTCCTCTTTTTCGGGTTCATTATATCCATAATTCATAATTAATCACCTCTTAAACAATATTCATTATACTCAAAAATTAGCACTTGTCAATAGAGAGTGCTAATTTATTATATGTACTTCTTATACAGATTAATATAAAATATTATTTCTGATCTATCACAATAAAAAAAATTGTTATCTATTATTTTTTAGACTACAATCTTTTTTACTATTAGAATTCATATTATTTTACTTAATTTTATGACTTTCTAAAACATCTTTTTCATATTTTTTATTGAATAAATACCATTTAAAATTATTTATTAAAAGACTTATATATTTATGATTATCTTTTAAATAACAATACTCTTGATAATCCATTTTATCTGGTTTATATTCTACACTATGATAGCCTAAATCTCTTAATTTATCAGATAAAAGTGTTAAAAATTCTATTTCTTGTTTACTATAATATTCTTTTTGAAAAACATGAATTTTAAATTTATCTGAATGTAAGAAAATTAACTTTATTAAATCATCAAATGTATGAGAATGAAGATGAGTTCGGTTATTAACTTCTTTAGTACCTCCAAATGGATAATATAAATTATTTCTATAAACATTGTCTAGAGCATGATAAATTGATTCATAATAATTTCCTGCTACAACAAAATAACTATGTTTAAAGTCTTTTGAACGAATTTTTTTAGGAACTGAAATGTCTTTGTACCTTTCATACATATCTTTAGCAAAAGCATATTCTTTATATGTAAAAAACTTTTTAAAAGAAAATTTAAAATCTTTATTTTCTACATATGAATTAATTAATTCACCTTTTTCTAAAGCTTTCTTTAAATTAGTAATATAATCCCATTCATCGTCACTATATTCTTTCTTATATTTCTTAGGTAAATTAAACTTATCTTTATATTTAAAAATTCCTTCTATTACTTCGCTTAAATTATGGACTTCATAAATAGTTTCTTCTACTTCATAATGATAAGTTAAATAACTTCCTAAGAAGTCCATAAATAACTTATTTAAATCAGTATATATTTTATTTTGATAAATATAATAAGAATAATTTAATTTTTTATCAAAATAAAAATATGGAATAGTTATATTATTATATTTCCTTTTCATTCTTATCACTTCTCTATTTTATATTTTACCACATTAAACTTATAATTATCATTTTATTTTATAATATTATTTCTTTAATAATAAATAAATGAAAGATTTGCTTTTTAATTTAAGTTATGTTAGCATATGTATGCTTTTGGAGGTTTTAGCAATGAAAATATTTAACGTCGAAGATGGTAAAAAAGTTGTATTTGTTCAATTAAATGATATTTCAATGCTCTTATATGATAATAGTATTAGAATTCCTAATTCTGTTTTAGAAAGATTTTTTAAAAAAGATTTTATTGTAACTGATGAAAATAAGAGTAAATTTTATCTTTTTAAAAATCCTGATGAAATAGATTTCTTTGAAAATATTGATTGGATTATCGACTTTAAGGAATTTTATAAAATGAGAAGTGAAGAATTATTAAGTAATATAGATGAAGTTAAAAATGAGTTATTATCTTTAAGTTCTTATAATAGCAAGTTTAATAATTTTGAAAAAGTCACAGGAATTAAACTTCCTGAAAGACTATTAATATTAAAGCATAAAAAAGAAGATATAGAAAGAATTTTAAACTTTAAAAAAGGATATACTGATATACCATTACCTTTAGTTCCTGACTGCGAAGGTTTTATAGTACAACAACCTAATTGTCCTTATATAGCAAGACAAGGTTTAAATCCTTTTCAAATGCTTGTTTATCGTGTTGATAACATTTATATGTTTTTAAAAGACGATGATTTACCTAATACCTTAATAGGTGGAGGAGAAGAACACTTAGTAGATAGTAATTTAAGTAATAATGAGTTTTTTAATTATTTTGATAGAGAAAGTACTTTTACAATTGATAGAAGATTATTTATTGTAACTTATAAAATAAGAGTACCTGAAAAAGAAAGAGAAAAAAGTGAATTAGAAAAATACTTTATTTTAGGAGCAGATAGTCAAGATACGGGGAAAAAATTAACTCTTATAGCTAAAATAAAAGATAAATTTAAGAAATTGTTCTAACAAAAAACTACCTAAATGGTAGTTTTTATTATGAATACTTATCTTAATACTAAACTTCAATTTTGATTTACTAAATACTAGATGTGCCAAACAATTGATTAATTATAAATACCAGTAAATCAATTATTTAATGTTTAATTATTAAAAACTAAGTATTAAATACTTTGATGGATTGTTTGAACGTTTTTAGCTTGAAACCCCTTTGCTGTTTCTACTAAATCAAAATAAACATTATCTCCTTGATTTAAGGTTTTATAACCATCTTGTAGGATAGCTGAATAATGAACGAAAATATCTTCATTTTCTTTGTATTCGATAAATCCATATCCTTTCTCATTATTAAACCATTTAACTTTGCTTTCCATTTTTATTCCTCCTCTTAGTTTAGCACAAAAAGATTATCGCACGTCGCTTTGTCGATATTTGTCGAAAATTAATTTTTTTTAAAATTTTTTATTACAAATTAAAAACTACCATTACTGGTAGCATTTTATACTTAATTATTTTTAAGACTAAGAGTTAGATCACTTGGTGTTAACTCACTCATTATTTTGCAAAATTCAATTTCACTTTTTATAACATCACTTGTGTTTTTATCTTCGTAAAGTGAAGAAATAATTTCATCGCAATTTAATTTTGCCAATTCAATCTCCTCTTTACTAGTTATACCATTTTTATTTAAGTATCCTATTAATATAGCTAATTTCCATCTTTCTAAGGTTTTTGAATATTCATGAATATTTGGGTAGAAAGACTTAATTAACATTTCTTTTTCTTCTCTAGACCAATTAGAATTTCTTAATATAAAGTATCTTATATCAAAATATCCTTGACCATGTGCCTTAGGAGAAAGTTTTTCATCATCATTACTTTTAGTAGTTACTTTATCAATTGCTTCTCTTACAGCAAATGCTTTTTGTTCAGCAGTTAATACCAAATTAGGATTTATTAAAGTCATTAATAAGAATGACCAATTATCATTAGAAACACCATCTATAACAGTTCTAGCAATATCAGGATAAGTATATATAGCATTTACTAATTTTTCATAAATTTCCTTAGACACATTGGCATAATTTATTAAAATAGAATTTGCAATTATTGGTCCATTTAATTTAAAAGTTTTAGTTTTACTATCATAATTAACATTTATTGCTTCGTTAAGTGATTTTTTATCTAAAGACTTTTGATGCCATAAAGATTCATAAGTATATTCGGTTGGAATAGCATACATTGCATCATAAAAATATTTTTCTTCTCTATTGAAATTTTCCATATAATCCTCCTGTCGTTAGGTATTATATCACTTTTTTTTATTTAGTAAATATTTTTTTATTATCTTATTAAAAATTATAATTCAGCAATTTTATTTATAAATTTATTTAAAGATTTATACCAATCAAATACTTTCATTTTTTTACTAATATATTTTTGATATTCTTCATTAGAAAAATCTTTATTTATATATTTCCATCTATCAAGACATCTTTTATAACAAGTTTCTATACTAGTTCTTATTACAATAATTTCGCCTTTTAAAATAGAATAATCTTTTATATTACGATATTGAGCTGAATCAATAACAATAGTTTTATTAGTATCTTTATAATAAGTTAATATTTTTAAATAACATTCATCAAAGTTTGTTATTAAGTAATCTTTTGTTTTTTCTTTAAATAAATCTCTCATTTTTAATATTTCTTGATTATTAGTTTCTTCGTTACTAAAGATTAAATCTGTATCAATTACTATATATTTATTATTATTCATATATTGTTTACTATAATAAGATTTACCACTACCAGATTCTCCTGTTATATTGATAACTTTATCTTTAGTAATTTTTTTTAAGTAAGGAGGCTTATCAACAAATCTACTAATTGATAGATTAGATTTAATTTCAAGTAGCCATTCATTTACATCCATTGTTAATTCATTAGCATTATTACGATTTTCATCTTTATTTAAATTAATAAAATCATTCCATTCAGATAATACTAAATCAATATTTTCACTATTTACTTTATCTTTCAAAATAGCTAATGCTGTATTATGATAATTCATTAAACAAACTGCTCCTAGAGCTTTATAATAGGCAATTTCTGGTATAGTAGAAATTTTATAAAAATGTAAAGCCATCTCATCTGTTACTTTTCGAGGATTGGAAATAATAATTTTATTACTTCTAAAAACACCATGTGGTGTAGCTGATTCTACAACATCTACTACTTCAGCATCATCAGGAACTTCTACATCATAAATGGTATCACCACGATGCAACCATCTTATAATCTTGTCTTCTGTAGAAAAATTAAAACCACCAAAATCTCGACTTTTTTTAGCTTGAGGATTCCAAGTATTAGCTATATTAACTTTCCCTATTTTATATACATAATTAGCTCCTTTATTACCAAACATAACTTTTAGATATTTATTTTGCACAATAATCATTCCTTAAATTTATTTTTTTAAATATTAAACATCTCTAACAAGTAATTGTACTTATAAAAAAGTGTTCTTTGTTTTCTTTTAATATTTTTATTTTTTTAAGATTAATTAATCTTTTTATTAAGTAAAAAATAATAGTATCTGATAAATGATAATCAACCATTAATAATACTGTTAAACGACTTATTTTAATAGTTCCAACTTCTTTAATTTTCTTAATAATATCTTCATCAAAATAATCAAAAGAAATACATTTTACATTACTATTTGCTAAAATTCTCATATCATTAGGATTGTTTTTTATTTGTAACCATTTTTGTGCATAATTATTTATTTCATCTTCTGTTAACAAGTGTTCTAATTTTTTTAATGTTTCTAATTCTTCAACATTCATACAGGAAGGTGAATAGCAATCAATATTATATTCATCAGAATAAACTACGGAAATATTACACTTTTTATCTTTCAAATAGTTACATAAATATAAAAATAACAAATACGATTCAATGTCATAATGACTAGTCCAAATTCTTAAGGGATTATTTAAAGAAAGTTTTCTATTTAATTTATTCATAGAATTTTTAAAAGAATACTTTTTTTCTTGATTAAATATTTCTTTTGGTAAAATTATTTCATAATTATCTAATAAAGATAAATCAGTAACAGATAAAATTGTATCAAAAGCAATGATGTCTTTTAAGATTTTACTCTTACTCATTGTAATGTATGTAGAACCATCTAAAATAATATTTGTTTTCATCTTTTTACCACCCAAATCACTTATCATTTAACTTATTTATTTTTTTTCTATAAATTTCAATTAAATCTTGATCATGTTGATTAGGAGGCAAATTATCTAAAGGAAAGAATTTCATATTTTTTGATTCACTATTCCATTTTAGAGGACCAGAGTAATTTTTAATGCAATATAACGCTGTATTATTAATAACAATATCACCATTAGGATATACTTTCCTTCGACTTTTACCAGAAACAATCGCTATTAATTCTAAATCTTCTTCTTTTATGTCTAAATTTGTTTCTTCTTTAACTTCCCTTATTATAGTTTCTTCAAATCTCTCGCCTAGTTCTTGACATCCTCCAGGAAGTCCCCATTTATTATTATCTGCTCTTGACTGAAGTAATATTTGTCCTTTTTTATTTACGATAATAGCAGCTGCACCATCTTGTAATAAAATAAATTTATGATTTAAAACTCCCATACATAATCTTGTAAATACGGGATAACCAATGATGTTACTTAACTCAATAATTTCATCAGATGATAATTGATTCATTAATTTAATTAAAGTATCGTAAGAAATATTTCTCTTTTCTTGATTTGATAATTTTCTTATACTATCTAGTAGTTCTTTATTAGACATAATAACACTTCCTTGTAATATAGTTTTTCATAAATAAGATATTAATTAATTATAAAATTAATTGTTTCTTTAAGAGCTAAATTCATACTATCTTCATTATGAAAACCGTGATCACCATTTTTAATTAATATTAATTTAGCATTTTTACATTTTTTAGAAACTTTTATAGAAGATTTATAATTTACATAATGATCATTAGTACCATGAATAAATAACTTTGGGACTTCCCAAGTATACAAATTTTTATAGGCACAATATTTTCTTTCATCAATAAAATAATTGTAACTTAGCATTATACCTTTTTCTACACAATAATACCCTTGTTTTTTAGCTATTTTTTCTTTCTTTGAAGGTAAATTAAAAATTTTTTGAGGATAATTCAATGCTCCATACCATAAAATTATTTTTTTTATATTAAATTGGTTATGATTAACCAAAGATATAATTCTTGCTCCCATACTACAACCAATTAATATAAAGTTTTCAAAGTCATAATCTTTTTTCATTTTATATAATGTATCATTTAAATTATTAACCATATTTGTAACTGTATAGTTAGATATGTCACCAGATGATTCGCCACATGCAATAAAATCGAATCTAAAATTATTGATATTATTTTTCGATAGTGCTTCAGCTAATAATGTTGTTGGTCGAGAATCTTTGCTACTAGTTCTTGCATGACAAATAATGACTAATTCATTAGTATTATTTAATTTGTTTAATATTCCACATAACTTTGTGTTATCAGAAAAATAGAATAACTTTTCATTCATATTTTATACCTCAAGAATATTTATTTTTTTATATTGATATATTAAATTTCAACCTATAAAAATTTTAACATAAATTTAAACATTTTAAAACTCGAACATGGTGATTCGAGTTTCATTTATTTATGGTACAAGTTTTATAGTTGTTTACAGCTTTATAACAATCATAATTTTTAAAAAATATAGATTAGACAATATGCAAATTTGTATTTCAAATCGATTCATTCATAACATTGTTTTAAATATTCTTCTATTGCAGAAATCATATCAGGAGAAATAACTTTATTTTTTTCGTTATTTGGAATATTATCCCTTATTTTGTCAATAGCAAATTTTAATGGAATTTCTTCAATTTTAAAATTTCCTGCTTTTTCATGATCTGTATATTTTACCTTTGATAAATCTGGTTTTTTATCCGTTTTTATAACATAATAATATATTTCAGCCTTTCTATTTTTACCTATTTCAGGCCAATCCTTATTCATAAATGTAACTTTCATAAAAGGACGCTCAATTTCCTTATCCTCTAATGTAATACCTGTTTCTTCTAAAACTTCTCTTTTTAAACATTCTTTAAATGTTTCTCCGTCTTCTAAATGCCCTCCTGGGAACTGAAATATTCCATTTTCATTTCCAATATAAATATTATCAGAATTGATGATTAAAGCTTTCATTCTAATAACAATTTCTGTAATATCTTCTTCTGTTAGATAATCATAATTATATATAACTTCTTTCAAAACAGTCACCTCTTTTTTATTATATCATAGCTATCATTTTCTTCTTTCATGTGTTCTTTACACATTATAAATTTTTTTTATAATGTTTTTTAT
This sequence comes from uncultured Bacilli bacterium, assembly GCA_947628325.1. Classification (GTDB taxonomy): domain Bacteria; phylum Bacillota_I; class Bacilli_A; order RF39; family UBA660; genus Coprovivens. The sequence goes on along the minus strand of CANQZL010000045.1, from coordinate 871 downwards.
CATAAAATAGTCTTTTTTTAAATCGTTATATTATCCTATGGTGCTTTAAGACTATTTTTTTAATAGCCATAATCATATACATAATCTATACCTAATTCTTGTAATTTATAATATTTTTTGAGTACTAGTCCAATCTTTTTTACATTATCATCTGAATATTTATTCATTAATATATTATCCATCTTTTTTAGTTCTACAGGTTCTAAATCATATCCTATTATTTTAAAGACAAAGTTATTATAAGCATCTAATAAATATTCAGTATTATTATCCTTTAAAGTAACAACTACATGATTAGCTGTAAGAGGGGTTGCCTTATGCCAAGTATCTGTTTCATCAACTCTTATATATAATAAAGTTGAATTAAAACCTAATGTTTTCATAATATCATTTATTAATAAATTTATATGACGGCAACATCCTATTCCATACATAACTTGTGCTCCTTCAGTCATATTAGGTAAATCTAAGAAATCAAATAATGATGAATACTTCATTTTACTATTAAAACTAAATCGTCCATCTTTTAGTAATTTAACTATTATGGCATAGCAATCCAAACTATCTTTTACATCATTACTTTGTAAATTTTCTTTTAAAGATTGTAAAAAATTACGATAACAATTATTTATTATCTGCCTATCATTTTCTGTTAAACAAAGCATTTTTCCTCACCACTAAAACTATATAGATAATTGATAATATCAATTTACAAGTGTGTTTTCTTAATTAGCAAATATATCAATTTCAACTATAAAAATTATAGTATAAATTAAAACATTTTAAAACTCGAACTAATTAAAAGGGTTCGAGTTTGCTATCTTTCTGGTGCAAATGGGAAAGTTATCTACAACTTTTTATGCGCACAATA
>CANQZL010000044.1 GCA_947628325.1 uncultured Bacilli bacterium | reverse complement strand
TCAGCCGTTTTACCATATTTTTCATATTCAGTAATGCTATCTTTACGCATTTTAACTTGTTTTTTTATAACAGCTATAACTTCATCATCTGATAAATCGTGTTTTTTACTAATTTTTTCTAATTGTAAAGCACTTTTTAACATACGAAGAACTGATAAATTAAATTTATCTTGAGCTTTCATGGCTGCTGTCATATCTTTTATAATAGTATCGTTTAAGGTCATTTAAATCATCCTATCTATCGTTTCTCTTACGTTTACGAGAATTCCTAATCATTTCCTCTTTGGCTTTACGTCTTTTAACCCCTGGCTTATCATAGCATTTCTTTTCTTTTAGTTTTGAAGGGACTCCACTTTTTGCAACTTTAACTTTAAATTTCTTTAAGGCAGCATCAATGTTACCATTTTGAACTACAACTTTAGTCATTAATTTTCCCTCCCTTCATTAACTATAAATGATTATAACACTTCATATTTTTTTTGACAAGGAAAAAGAAGAGTTTATGCTCTTCTTAACTACATTTTTTAGAAAAAATTAATTTTAATGATGAACCAAAAGCTTTTCCTACATTAAATAATGTTTCAATTCCTCTAGCTATAGCATTTAGAAAAGCTGCACTAGTAAAACTAGTAGCTCCACCAACAACATTAACTAATTCTTCGTCTTTCATTTTTCTCCTCCTTCATCTTATTTTTTACAAGTTTTAGTAGTTGTTAAAAATCCATTAATAGCTCCTATTACAAAAGTAATTATACTTCCTATTATAATAGCAACTCCCATCCCAATTTTAATTCCACCACCTGAAACATTAACTAATTCTTCTTCAGATAAGGCTTGCACTTCTAATCACTTCCTTTCAGTAATTTTTCTATTTTTCTTATTATTCTTTGCTTATTATATAAAACTTTAAAATTGATGATTTTATCTTCAGTCTTTAAATCTGTAGAAATTGTTATATCTTGATAGGGTATGCCACTATCTAAATAAGGATCATTATAAACAATATTTAATACTCTGTACTGCTTATTTAGATATTCAATATTATTAGTTAAGGCAAAAATATCTATTTTATTATAGGGTACTGTAATTTGGATTTCACATAAATCATTATCACATTTATTTAGTCCTGATACTAAATACGAATCATAAGTTTTTATTTTATAAGACAATATTATGGCTATTATAAAAGTAATTATTATTAAAAAGTTAATTAAACGATGTTTATGGGGTAATAAAGTAATTAAAGAAAATTTGTTATACATATAAATCTTGCATTTCTATTACTGATTTAAAATAGTCATTTTCTGTATGCGAAATATAAATTAATGTTGTATTTTCTAAATACTTATCAATACTAGATAATATTTCTGTTTCTTTTGTCTTATCAATTTCACTTAATGATTCATCTAATATAAGAATCTTTGGTTTCTTTAAAATTGCCCTAGCTAAAACTATCCTTTGTCTTTCACCACCACTTAAATTAAAGCCGCCATCGTACAATAATGTTTCTAATCGCATTTCCTTATTATTAATTATTTCATCAACTTTAGTAATACTTAGAACTTTATTTAATTCATCCATTGAACAATACTTATTTAAAGTAATATTATTTTTTATTGTATCAGTAAATATTTTTTCTCTTTGTGAGACATATAAAACATTTTTTCTTAAAGTTGCTAATGAATAGTCTTTTATATTTACATTATTTATTTTTATTACTCCACTATATCGCTCAATATTTTTATTTAACATTTGACATAAAGTGCTTTTTCCACTTCCAGAAGGACCTTTAAGTAAAACATGTGACTTTAATTTAATAGTTCCATTAATATTATTAAATATTTTATGATAATCATCATATGAATAAGAGATATTTTTAAATACTATATCTCCATTAGTAAAGGCTTCTACCTTACCAAGATTTATTTCTTCTATATTTAAAAATTCTTTTATTTTATTAAAAGACATTTTTATTAAATGATATTTAGGTAATAAGTCAATTACGTTTTCTATGGGATTAATAAAATATGTTAATAGACTATTAAAAGTAATTAATTCTAAGATAGTTAGTTTATTATAACAAATTAGATATATACCATAACTTGTAATAGTAAATAAACCTAGTTCATTGATAATATTTTTTATTGAAGTAATAACATTTAATAATTTTGTATACTTAAATGTATCAAATTCATATGAAACATATTTATCTTCTAATTTGTCTTCATAGTAATCAATAACATTTAAGTTATTCATTGATTCAATAGAAGCAATTTGTTCACTTAAATAAGAATTAAATTCTGTTTCTAAGTCGATGTTATTATTTATTTTTTTCTGGATTAAAGGACTTGTTATAATACCAATAATTATATAAAGTATAGATATTATGCAAAGAATTAAAAATAAATCTTTACTTAAATAATTAAGAAAAAATATCGAACCCAAACACAGAAATAAATCTAGAATAATAGTAAGAAATATTTCAGTAAATAATTCTTTTATATTATATAGTTCTCCTACTCTAGTTATAATTTCTCCAGTTGTTCTCGATTTAATAACATCTAAAGGGAGATTAAAAATATGTTTGATGAAATCGGGAATAATTTGTAAGTTAATATTTTTATTTAAATATATAGCAAGTTCATTTCTTATATAATCATAAAATAATTTTATTATATTAATTATAAGAAATATAAACATAATAAATAAAGTTGTATTTAAATAATTATTTTCTAATGAATTAGTAATTATTTTAAAATAGTAACTTATAATAATGGATAAAATAGTTATAACAATGTTAGTACTTAATATTTTTAATAATAATTTTTTTTCTTTTAAAATGATTGTAATAAATAATTCTTTAAGACTATTTTTTACAATATATAGAGGTATTCTTTTAAAAGGTTTGAATAGTAATATAACATTAGTCCATTCATTAAGAAAGTTACTTTTAGATACTTTTTTATAACCATAAGCTGGATCCATTAGAAGAACTTCTTTATTTGTTATTTTATAGATAACAACAAAATGATTTAATCCTTTAGCTGTTACAATATGAGCAATGGCTGGTAATATAATGTTTTCATTTAAACTATTTATTTTTTTACCAATGGCACTAAAACCATATTTCTTGGCTGTTTTAATTAGATTATAGGCTGTTGTTCCATTATTATCAGTTCTTGTATCAATTCTTAAAGTTTCTAATGGAACATAGCCGTGATAATATTTTATAATAGATTCTAAACAACATATCCCACAATCTCTAATATCATTTTGTTTAACTATATAGTCCTTTTTCATATTTTCTCCCTTCACCCTTATTATTCGAGATGAAGGTAGGATTTTCCTTTTAATTTTATAATTTTTTTGTTAAAAAAAAGTTATTATATTTAATAATAACTTTAACTTATAAGATATGGGTCTTCTAACGTACCATCGCCAGAAGTAATGGTTGCATCTACGCAAATAACTGGACGAACATTTAATATATCATTTATAGAAGAACTAGTAAGACTATTCTTTTTCAATGTCCAGACGTTATCTGGACCATTACCATTCATTAAAAGAATGCCATTTGCCGTATCTAAATAACTATATGTTAAGTCTTTAGTAATTATTGAAACTTCTTTAACACTTAATGTCCCGACATAATTTACATAATATCCTTCCATATTTATTAAATTATCAACCTCATCAACTATATCATAATTGGTATAATCAAAATCTGTAGCTTTTAAATAAGATTCATTATTGAATGTAGAATTAAACCAATTATTTAAGGTTGCTTGTAAATTACTATTAATATAATTATTATTTGAGCCATAGTTTGATGAAAGAATAACATCATTTAAGATTAATCTTAAACTTCCATCCCCATTAATTCTAACAATTCTAAATAATGTATCATTAATTTTAATGTAATTATTATTAGCATCGCCTTTATAGTAATATGAAACACCAGTATTGTCATTAATTTTTAATAATTCATTGAATGAAATATTTTTTGCACCATCATCAACAAAAGATAATATACAATAAGTATCTTCGTTTACATAAACACTAGAGAGAGTTGATGTTAAAGCATCATATGTAAGATTACCACTTGTACATGTAATTGAACCAAATGTTCCTGAGGTTTTTATAGTATCTCTAAAAGCACCTTCTGAGACATTTTTTTCATATACAGAGTTTTCTGTTCCCAATATATCAACTTTTATTTTATACGTATCAACGCTATCTGTAGTTAATTTAATTGAAAAAGTAACTCCAACTATTGATAGTATACCACAAGCAATAACTAATAAAGGCACATATATATTACTTAGTTTGCTACTGTTAAAAAATGATTGTTTATTGTTTTGAACTTTTAATAGTTCTTTTTCTGGATCAAATTTTTTCATATTTTACTCTCCTATATCATAATTATTTTACAATAGTTTTATTAAAAATGCAATTTAAATTAAATTTAATCCGATTATTTAAAATTTATAGACATAAAATGCAAAAAAAAAAGATTGAAATCTTCAATCTTAAGCACTTATTGTAATCAATACTGCTATAATAGCTAAGAATAGTATTATCCAAAAACGTTTTTTTACAGAGATGTTCATTTACTATTCCTCCTTGCATACGTTTATTATTCTATACTTTTTTCTTCTGTATAGCAAGGTATTTTTTATTATTTGACATTAATAAGACATTAATCTTTCTTTATAAAAGGACTTATTATTGTAGTAGCAATTTTTTTAGTGGTCTTTTTTGTAAACTCAAATACATTTGGAAGTTCACTCATACTATTAAACTTATCAATAATATTAATTATAATGCCTTCTTTATAACGTGGAGGTATTGGTGTTAAAGGGAACATATGTCTTTTTATCGAATTAGTAATTTTTTTGTTTTCTAATTCTGGGAAAAATTTTACATAGTTTAATGAAGCGTCTTTTGCATGGGTAAATCCATGCATTTTATAAAAAGGTTTTTTCTCTTTCATCAAAGAAGTATATTTACCATTTTCTAGATTTTCTAATTCTTCTGTACTAATCCAAGCTTGACTATAAAAATCATGTAATAATCCTGCTATCGCACATATATTTTTATCAGCATTGAAATATTGGGCAGCCATATAAGCTTTAAAAGAAACTAAAATAGAATGTTCCCAAACGGTTATATTATGATGATGCATAAATAATTTTCTTTTTTGAAATTCGGGATTTTCTAATATTTTTTCGACTATTTTATACCATTCAGTGAAAAATGGACTATTTATAATTAAGGGATTTATACTTTTTTTAACGTTTAAATCATAATAATTCATATTATATACCTTCTAGATAATCTATTGCATCTTGTAAAGATTTTACAGATACAATATTTAAATCATAATTTTTTTCTTCTTTTACTTTAATTGCTTCTTCGTAATTAGCTTCTGGAACTAAGAATATGTCTGCTTTATCTTTTACGGCCCCCATAACTTTGTACTTAACGCCACCAATTTCGCCTACTGTTCCATCAAGTTCAATGGTTCCTGTCCCTACGATTTTTTTACCATGGGTTAAATCTTGATTAGTTAAAGCATTATAAACCATCAAAGTCATCATTAATCCACCACTAGATCCTGACTCAGTTTGTTTAGAATCTATCTCTACTTTAGTATCACTATCTATATCAAAAGTTGTAATAGCTGAAATTCCGACATAATGCTTTCCGTCTTCTTCATATACTTTAGCAGTAGCTTTAACTTCTTTTTTGTCTCTTAAGACTTCAAATTCAATGATATCACCTATTTTTGAATCTTGAACTATTTTTGAAATTTCGTTTATATCAGCAATTTCTACATTATTGCATTTTTTTATGTCATCACCAACTTTTAAGTCGGTTTCGGCTTCGTTACTAATATATGATACATAATTAAGCTTATTGGATATTTGATAAGATATATTAGCAGCATCCATAGCAACAACTGTTGCATAGTCTTTACTTTGTTCTAAATATAATTTATCTCTTTTATTGGCATCTTCAATGGTTTCATTTTCATACATAACTGAACTTTCTGGAACGATATCCCAATCGGGAATAATAAATGATAATAAAATATAAGGTATTCGTCCACTTACTACTGAAACATAAGCCATATTAAATGATCCTTCTATTTCAGTTTCTTCATCATTTACTAAAACTCTATTACCCAAATCTATTGTTCCGCCAGGCATTTCTACCTCATAAGGAACTTTAATGAATACCATAGCTAATATTAGGAAAAAAACTAATATAAAGCTCCAATTTTCTTTCATAAAATTTTTTATAGAATCATAAATTTTATTAAACATAGTATCACCATAAATATTATATCATTGATAAGGAAGAAATATGAAAAATATCTTTAAAGAATTTATTTTATTGACAATATTGATATTATATTTTACTTATTCTTTATTGAATAATTCTTTTATAACAGAACAAACAATATATGCCTTTAATATTTGGCTTAAAAATATAATTCCTTCTTTGCTTCCGACATTTATTATAGTAGATTTAATAAATAAATCAAATATTCCTTATTATATTAATAAATATTTTCATATAAATTATATATATTTTATTAGTATTATTTCGGGTTCTCCTACTAATGCTTATATTCTAAATATGTATAAAGAGGATACTACTAAGTTACTTGCTACGACAAAATATACTTCACCTATTTTTACTTTTACATTCTTAAAACTTATTTTTAATACTAAAATTGTTTTAATAATAATGTTTTGTAATATATTAGCTAATGTAATTTTAATTTTATTAATACGTCCTCCTAAAATAATTTTTATGAAACATAATTATAATTTAATAAATGTTTTTGTTAATAGTATAAGTAAAAATATAAGTACTTTGATTGTTATATTAGGAACAATAATATTTTTTAATACTTTACCTATAAATTTAATCAATAATGTATATTTAAAAACTGGTCTTTTTAGTATTCTTGAGATAACTTCATCATTAAATAATTTAGTCTTAGTTAATATTCCTCTTAATTTTAAATTATTATTTACTATAATTTCTTTATCTACTTGTGGCTTATGCATAGAATGTCAAATAAAAAGTATCATTACTGATACTTATGTTAATTATTTAAAATATATGAAATATAGACTTTATCATCTGATACTATTTATGTTTTTTACTTTAATATTAATTCTTATTTTTTAACTACTTTATATGTAAAATTAATATTTTTGTCAAATAAATCATCGCTAGTATCTAGTTTATACCAAGTCTTTATAAGATACTTTTTTGTATAATTAGTTTTTAAAGAATTTGAAAATATAACATATCCATCATCTTTTTTTTCATAATCTGTTAAATTTTCAATGTATAAATCATCTATTCCAATACGAATGTTATCTAATATTTTTTCGTTTTTAACACTAGGTATTATTATTAAGTCGTAATCTATATCTTTCTGACTATTATTTGTTATCGTATAAGTTGTTCCTTCTTGCATTATGCCTGCTCCATCACTTAGGATGCTTATTTTATCTTGGTTTTGGTCGTCAAGAATAGTTACTATACCTCCGTCAGAATTTAATTTACTAAAATTACTTTTATTAATTGCAATCATTGCATAAATTATGACAATTATAAGAAAAAGTAAAGCTAATATTTCAATTATTATTTGTTTTTTTAAATTTTTTTCAACTTTCATATGTTACCTCGTATGGTTTTAGGAGTGTTCCATCTCCTTTTACTACTTTAGCATTGCTATCTATTTCAATAACTTCTCTTATATCATATTTTAATAAGGTATTTGGTGAGATGATTCCGTTATTTTTATCAATAATAAATGGTTTATTTTCTTTATTAATTAAATAATAATTTTCTGTAGTTAACCAACTTTTATAATTTAAAGCATTTTCTAAACGAGCATTCAAATCGTTAAAACTTGCAATATAATCTTCGATTGTTAGATATTTGTAAGTATTTTTAAATTTATCTTTAACCTTTGGTTCGCTTATTAGTCTAATTTTATTATTGATTATACCAATTATACGATATAATTGATTTTCATATGTTAAATAGTTATTTACGTCTTCACCAAAATAACGATAGTTATTATTTTCTTTATATGTATTTTTATCTATTATAATTAATTCACTTAATAATTCTCTGTTTATTAATCTTACTTCTAAAGTATATTCTTGATTTGATAATTCTTTGTTAGCATAAATTTTTAAACTATGTGAGTTTAAATCGTTTGATGTGCCAAAAGGAGTTAATGTTCCTATATAGATAATCCCATTTTTAATTTTTTCTTTGTTTTTATCATTTATACTATAATAAATATCACTATGTTCTTGGTTATCAATGCCATTTATGAATATACCATAAGTAATTTCTTTAGAATCTTTATTAATAATAGTAATATTATTGCTAAAATTTTTGTTTAGTTTGAAATGATTATTATTTTGATAAATTATTTTAATATTTTTTTCATTTATTTCATATGTAGAACTTTCTTTTTCATATTTTGATTCTTTAGCATAAGAAATGCTTAATAAAATTATTGATATAAAAAGAACACTTGCAATAACAAAATATAATTTTTTCTTCATTTTATCACCTTCTAAATTATTTATTATTTATTTTTAAATTTCTTTTATTAATTACAATTATAATTAATGAAAGAGTTATTAAAATAAAAATCAATCCTATTATTATTATTTTTTTTATACCAAAACCACCTGTAACTGGAATATCATTATATAAATATTTATAAAAAATATTTATTTTACCATTATTACCTAAATAGTTTATAACTTTGTTATTATTAATATCATTTATAAATTCAATTTGTCTTATAGTTGAAGAAGTTTCAGTTTTATTTTTATCTTTATACTCAATATTACTTATATTATAAAAAGATTGTAATCCACCTTTTTTAGTCGTTACGACTGTATTATCATTTTTATCTGATGTTTCTTGGTTATTTTCTATATCAAAATAAGTTAAAAAACATTTTCCATTATCATCAAAGAAATCACTACCTTTTTTGGCAATGGCATATTTAATAATTCTACCTTCTTCATTATTTGTTTGTTCATAATAAAATATTTTAAGATAATATGTTTTATCTTTGTTAATAGTGGATAAATCTAATACTTCATTTGATAAAATAACATTCCCACCAGTTTCTAATAATTCTCCTTCGCCATTATTACTATTCTCATAAAGCACAAAATTATTTTGGTACGAGTAATATCTATTATTTTTTGATGGAATAAATTCTACATAAGCGTCTCCCCTATCTATTTCGAGATTTTTTTTAAGATTATAATAATTTGAATAGAAATTAAGGTATTGCAATGATTGATTATTTACAGTATGTCCATCTTCATAATCAGGATCTATTAATGAAGTATCTATTTTATTTTCATAATTTAATATTTTTTCATTTAAACTAGTTGTATAGAAAATTCTTAGGGGTAAAGCATCAGAAGAATTTTTGTTAGACTGAAACTTTACTACTTCTCCATATTCATCTACAAAG
>CANQZL010000043.1 GCA_947628325.1 uncultured Bacilli bacterium | reverse complement strand
GTATGCTTTAAATTTTCTTAAAAATAAATTTAACAAATTTACAAAAAAACTATTGATTTTTATTAGCAAGTTTTTATAGTAAAATAAATATGATACAATAATAATGGAGTGGTACTATGGAATATTTAAAATATTTTCAATATAATTCATTTGTTATTTTAACTTTCTTTTTTATATCCTTAATTGTTTTATTTATAAATCATATAAGTAAAGGTAAGAGTAATAAATTATTATTTTCTTGTTATCAAAGTTCGATGTTTAATCCATTAACTTATTTAAGATTTTTTACACATATCTTAGGACATAAAGATTGGAATCATTTTATTAGTAACTTCTTGTATATCTTATTAATAGGACCTATGATAGAAGAAAAATATGGTAGTTTGAATTTACTTTATATGATATTAATTACGGCTTTAGTTACAGGAATAGTCCATTTCTTATTTAGTAAAAAAAGGATTCTTGGAGCTAGTGGAATAGTATATATGTTAATAGTTTTAAGTTCATTTGTTAACTTTGAAGCCGGTAAAATTCCCATTACCCTTATATTAATTTGTATGTTTTATGTAATTGGTGAAATAAGAGATGGAATCTTTAAAAAAAGAGATGGAATTGGTCATTTTGCTCATTTCTTAGGAGCTGTTTGTGGATGTGCTTTTGGTTTTTATTTTATGAAGTATAAAAAGATATTTTTGTCCTTTAAAGTTTTATTTAAATAAGTAGTTTAAATTGACAATAAAGATGAATATTATTATAATAGAACTCCTATTAAGGGGAGTTTTTTTATGGAAAAAACAATTGGAAAGTTTTTAAATTATTTAAATGAAGAAATTAGTAGAATTGAAAATGAATTATTATCAAGAGCTATAGGTAAAAAGAGTGAAATATCTATTAAAGAATTAGATAATCTTTTATATGAATGTAAATTAATTAGTTCATCTTTAAATTGTATTTTTAATTCTTCTAAAGAATCTGAAAGCTATAAATACTTTTTTTCAGCTTTTAAATTATTAAGTGAATTACTTATGACTTCTCCTTTAAAAGTTAAAGAGAAAATAGATATAATATTTAAATTAATTAAACATAATATAGAAATTGATATTACTAAGAATGCATATGAAATGATTAATCTTAGTGCACTAAGAAATCATAAATTTAGATATATTACAAATAAACAGGTAAGAGATTTATGTGAAAATGGTGACTTATTGAGCTTTTTTGGTAAAGAAGAAAGTGAACTTACTAGTTTAGAAAAATTACAACTAAGTGAAATTAATCAATTTATAGCTGAACATAATATTAATATTAAAAATAGTGCTGAAATATATACTTTACTTGATGAAAATTATTTTCAAAAAAAGGATGATTTAACAGAAGAAAATATTTCTATTATATATTCTAAATTATTAGAAATTGGTGTTAGTTTAGAATTAGCGAAAGAAATAGAACATTTTTTAATACAACATGTTCAAAGAAAACAATTGAAGGAAAATAAAAAAAATATGCTAACTCATCAACATGTTTTAGAAAGTTCTTCTAAAATTGAAATCCCGGTAATTTCTGATAAAAAATATAATGCAATTAAAAAAATGCTTAATGAATATTTTAATTTTGATGAAATGAAAATGACTCATTATTTAACTTTAGATGAAATAGCAATTTGTATAAAGTTACTAAAAGAAATAGGATTTACACAAGAAAAGATTTTCTTTTTTATTAAAAGTGCCGAAAAATTTAATAGATCTTTAGGTATGAATCCTATCTTAAGATATATAGAACTAAGAAGTAAAATTGAATATTATAGTAATGATAAAAATATTCAAGATATTTTGGCTGACTTAGATTTATGTTTTTCATTAATGAATATTGATGATGCAGATGATTATAACTTTTCTAAAGAATTTATAGAAGAAAACTTAGGGGAAGTGTTAAAATTAATTCCTACTGGATATGAGTATGAATTTAGTGAAGCACAAAAATTATAATTAAAAGGATGTATTGGAAATGAAAACTAAATTAGGAAAAACTTATTCACGTTTTGAAGTGATGTGTAAAGATATCTATGAAAAAACTTATAATAATCTTTTGAAAAATGAAAGCTTTCCAGATTACTATAAAAAATTTTTAAATAATGAACTAACAGAAAAAGAAATAGCTACTATTTTTGGAACTATGACAACAGGTGCTATCTATGCTTGGCTAAAAAACTTTAATGAATTTATAGAAGCAAGAGTTATTTTTGATAGATTAAATCTTATAGAAACTTTCTTTGAAGTTAATATTATTCCTGAACGATATTATGCAGTTTTCATATTAACAATTATTTTAAGAAATATTGAAAGTGGTATTTTAGAAGAAAATAATAAATATGAAGATTGTTATAATGCAGTTGATACTAAAGATTTTCTAGCAACTGATAATTTAAATAATCAAAGAGATGGTTTTGGTAATATAGATTACTTTGAAGAACAATGTCTTAAAAATTTAGAAGAAAATTATGCATCTTTATCAGGAATTAAAGGTTTAATTGGGGGAACTTTTGCTTCTTTAGATGATTATCAAAAATTTTGTAAAGCTCATCAGTTAATAAAAGAACATTTCTTTGACAAAAGTGAAGATTTTACCGAAGAAGATATTGAAATTATTTGTAATGCTTTTAAAGATTTAAGAATTGGTAATCATTTTATAGAATTAATTAAACAATTTTTACAAGAAAAGATTGAGCTTGTTAAAAGCGGAAAAGAGATTACTTTTGAAAATGGTGAACAATATATCTTTGATTTTGCAGAAGACTTATTAGTTTATGCTGACCAATGTACAAATGATGCTGCTCATAATATTTATTTACAAGATAAAGAAAATATAGATAACTCTATAAGTCGATTCTATTATGCAATCTCTTTAATAGGGTTCTTATTAGATTTTGAAGATGCTAAGGAACATAAACATCTTTTAGATAATTTTACTTATTTAGAAGATTGTTTGTTAAAATCCAAATTACCTATAAGAAAAAAATATGATGTATTATTTTATATAATTAATAGTAATATTAAAGCTGGTTTATTAGATATTGATGTTAATAAAGAAATTGAATTTACAGGATTAAATTATGGACAAAAAGCAAATAGAGCAAAGATGCCTAAAATTAGTCAATTATCAAGCCCCGCTTTTGATGAAGCATGGGAAAAATTTGAATCTAAATTAACTAAACTTAGTGTAGAAAAAGTCTTATTATTACAAAGAAATCATCAAGTAATAAAAGAACACTATTTAGATAAAAAAGATTGTTTTATGGTTGAAGACGTTAATTATGTTATTGAATCTTTAAAAGAATTAGGATTATCTGATAGTATACTTAGAGATTTAGGTAAATTTTTAAGAAGAGAAGTCTTTAAAAGAAATAAGCTAGAAAATGCTAATTCAAAAAAAGAACTAACTCCTATAACTTGTTTAAGTAGAGAAGAAATAGATAAGCCAAGAGAAACAATAAGTAGAAAAGAATATAATATACTTCATAGAGAATTTGTAACTTATTTTAATTGCGAAGAAAAAAGACCTTTACGCTATTTAGGATTAGAAGATATAATACGTTGTTTATATTTATTGAATAAGATGGGAGTTTCTTTAGAAGAAAGAAATAGATTTATAAAAGTAGTGGAAAGTTTTAATAAGACATCTGATATAAATCCAATTTTAAGATATTTAGATTTAAGAAGTAAATTTGCTTATTTTAGTATTGGTAATGAAGAAATAACTAGAATTTTAGGAGAATTAGATGAATGCTTTGATATGCTAGATGTTAATGATAGTGACTATAGTTTTTATAAAGAATTTATGAATAATGGGATAAGAGAAGCTTTATCTTTAATTCCTAATAATTATGAATATGAACAAAGTGAAGTAAAAAAGTTAGAATTAAGTAAGGAAGAGTAGTTTTTTAACTATTCTTCTTTTAATATTATTTAAAATTTATTATTTAATTTTACTTAGTAATCTTAGATATAAAATATTTATAACAATTTATAAAAATTTATATAAAAAAATTAATAAAAATGTTATAATATTTAAGAAATTACCCCATCGCCAAGTGGTAAGGCATCAGGCTCTGACCCTGACATTTCGTAGGTTCGAATCCTACTGGGGTAACCAAATGATTGAAATAGTCCCTTAAAGTTGGGACTTTTTATTTTATAAAAAACATTTTTAGATTCATCTTACATTTAATATGAGGTTATTGCATATAATCTATTATTGAATTAATATGGAGGATAAAATGTGCTATTTATTATTAATTATTGGTTTTTTCTTACTTATAAAAGGAGCAGATATGTTTGTAGAAGGGAGTTCTAATATAGCTAAATTTTTAAAAGTTCCTTCAATAATAATAGGACTTACCCTAGTAGCTTTTGGAACTTCAGCACCTGAAGCGGCAGTAAGTATAACGGCATCTTTAAAAAATAGTTCTTCCTTATCAGTGTCAAATATTATAGGTTCAAATATTTTTAATTTATTTGTAGTCTTAGGTTTTACAGCTTTATTTAAAGGAGTTAAAACAACTAAGAATGTTATAAAAAAAGATTATACTTTATCAATTATTAGTATCATACTATTATTATTTTTAGCTAGTACAACTTATTTTGTCGATGGACATTTATACTTAACTAGAATAGATGGAGTAATTTTAATATTTATTTTACTATTTTATATAGGGGGAATGATTAAAAGTGTAAGTAATAAGGATAAAGAAATTACGAAACATAATTTTTCTTTTAAAGATATTTTATATATTTTACTTGGTTTATCATTTATTATATGGGGAGGTAATTTAACAGTATCATCGGCTTGTACTATTGCAAGAAAATTAGGACTTAGTGAAAGAGTAATTGGACTTTCTATAGTTGCAGTAGGAACCTCCTTACCCGAATTTTGTACATCTTTAATGGCCTTAATAAAAGGAGAAAATGATATAGCAGTAGGTAATGTAATAGGGAGTAATATCTTTAATGTTTTATTTATTTTAGGAGTTAGTAGTTTGATAAGACCACTAATGATAAGTATGGATTCTTTTATGGATATAATGGTTTTAATAGTAGGATCTGTTTTATTAATATTTTATTTTAGAGATTTAAGGATAAATCGAAAAGAAGGATTGTCAATGTTAATATTCTATTTTATATATTCTGTATATATATTTTTAAGATAAGATGAGATTGACCTTTTATTTTTTTATAGTATAATATTTTAAGGCAACTAGGAGGCCAAAAATGAGAAAAATTGATACTAATAGATTGTCTACAGTAATGAATGACACTTTGATACATCGTTCTTGTGTAATGCGTAGTTGTAATAGATATCTAGCTCCATATTTAATAAGTATGAATAGAAGTGTTGATGCTATAAGACTTGTTACTCGTTGTTCAGTACATGATATTTCTAAAATACAAAATACAGAAGAATTTATGCTTTTAGCTTCAATTGCTGATGAGCTTGATGATATGCATGATGTTAAGCATGTTTTAAGTGATAGGCAGACTGATGCTATACAATTACATTGGAGTAGAAATTCTCATCATCCAGAGTATTATGGAGAACATCATAATGATATGTCAGAACTAGATATTTTAGAAATGGCTTGTGATTGTCATGCTAGAAGTAAACAATATAAAACAAGTTTATTAGAATATATTGATACTCAACAAGGGTTAAGATTTCATTTTGATAAAGAACATTTTGAAAAACTAAGACATTATTGTGAAGTTTTAGTTGAATTATCTAAAGATGATGACTATTCTGAAGTATTAGATGAAAATAGTAAGATGAGTTTTGATTTAAAAGATTCAACGATGGAAAAATTAGAAATGTTTGATGAAGATTGTTATTCAAAATGTCTTAGAACAGAAAGATTATATTTAAAAAGAGCTAATAATGTAGACTTTGCTTCAGTAGTTTATTTAGTTTACTTACAAGAAGATAATTCAGAAATAGGATATATATCATTAAAATTTAATGGTAATTTAGAATATAAAATATATGAAGATTATCGAGGACATAAGTATGGTATTGAAGCATTAGCTAAGTTAATTGAAATTACTTCAATGGCTGAATTATTAGTTACCTTAAAAAAAGATGCTCAAGATTCAATTAATACGGCTTTAGAATTGGGATTTGAACTTTCTTCAAGTAATGAAAATTCTTTAGTATTTAGACTTAAAAAGAAGTAGCTATTACTTCTTTATTTTTTGACCTTGATAAGTATTTCTTTTTACCATTTCTTGGTCAATTTCATTTAAAAGACTAAGTTTATTAGTAAGTAACCAATCTGGAGCAATTAAGTCTTCTTTTTTAGGACCACTTGTTAATCTATTTATAACTATTTGAGGATTTAGTAATTCTAATTGACTTATAACGATGTCTATATATTCTTCTTTAGATAATAATTTAAATTTATTATGTTGATAGTAATCAGCTAATGGAGTATTTTTTAGAATTTGAAGCATATGAATTTTTAAACCATCAATTTTTAAATTATTAAGATATCTTACAGTATTTAACATATCTTCTTTTGTTTCATAAGGTAAGCCATTAATAATATGAACAATTACTCTAATATTTCTTTTTTGTAAATTTTCAACTGCTGTTTCAAAGTTTTTTAAATCATGCCCACGATTAATTAATTTTAATGTTTGTTCATTAATTGTTTGAAGCCCTAATTCAATAGTTAAATCAGTTCTTTTATTAAGTTCTTCTAAATAATCATAACATTCATCTGTTATAGCGTCACTTCTTGTTGCAATATTTAAACCAACTACATTTGGGATATTAAGAATTGTTTCATACTTTTCTTTTAATTGACTCACAGGAGCAAAAGTGTTGGTATTAGCTTGAAAATAACCAATATAATAACTATTTGGCCATTTCTTTTCCATTATTTCTTTAACTTCGTTAAACTGAGTTATTAAATCTTTTTCTTTATTACCAGCAAATTCTCCAGAACCTAAAGAAGAACAAAAGATACAGCCGGTATTACCATTTATTCTATTAGGACAAGTGAAGTTACCATTTAAAGAAACTTTAAAAGTCTTTTTTCCATACTTATTTTTATAATAATAATCTAAAGTATGATATCTTTTATTATCTAGAGAATATTTAAACATAAAATTCACCATCGAATATTATATCATAAAAATGATTATATTATTTAATTAGTAAAATGATTTTGTTTAATTGTCCTAGATATGTTTTTATGTTATAATTTAAAAGAGAATAAAAATAAGAAGAGGGTGGTATGATGGCTAATTTAGAAGAACATTTCAAAGCTGATTATGAAAATGCAAAAAGTAAGCCACAGACAATGTTTAAAGGACAATTTTATCGTATAACAGTTTTAAGTGATTTGTTAGTCAGATTAGAATTTAGTGAAGAAGGATACTTTGAAGATAGACCTACTGAATTTGCTAAATTTAGAAATTTTCCAATACCACAAATGAAAGTAGATCAAAATGATCGTATACTTGATATTACGACAAAGTATTTTAATTTACGTTATGAAAAAGAAAGATCTTTTAATGGTAATAAATATTCCCCTGATAGCGTTTTAAGAATAAAATTATTAGATGCTGCTAATAAGGAATGGTATTATGGTCATCCAGAAGCGAGAAATTATAGCGGCATTGTTGCAAATATCGATAAAACAATTGATCCTTTTATTGAAACTAATAATTCAGTAAAAGATTTTAAACAAATAAAAAGCAAAGTTGAAGACTTTATTAATGCTAAAGAAAAAGGTCTTTATTCTGCTGATGGCTTTGTTTCAATTGATGATTCAAAATCACACTTTATAGGTGAAGATGGTTCCATTATTTATAATGATAAAAAAAGAGTAGATATATATGTTTTTATGTATAATGGTGATTTTGGTAATTGCTTACAAGATTACTTTAGACTAACTGGTATGCCTCCTTTAATACCAAGATATGCTTTAGGTATTTGGTGGAATAAAAATGATTTATATTATTTTGATGATATTCAAAAGTTATTAACAGAATTTAATAAAAATAAGATACCTTTAAGTATAATTCTTTTAGGAGATAATTGGCATTTAAAGGATAAGAATAATTTGGCGAGATTTAATTCGGGATTTACTTTTAATAGAGAATTATTTTATAAACCAAGTGAATTAACTAAATACTTACATGATAGAGGAGTTAGAATTGGGGTAAGTTTAGATCCTAGTGAAGGTATTCATCCTCATGAACCTAAATTTGATGAACTAGCTAAAGAAGTGGGTATTGCTGATAAACAATTAATACCATTTAATGTCTATGATAAAGATTTAATGGCAGCATATTTAAAACATTTAATAGATCCTTTATATAAAATAGGAATAGATTTCTTTTGGATAAATTATCGTAATTTAAAAGATAGGGCTTCTAATGATATTCTTAATTATTATCATTTTACTGATTATAATAAAATGGAAGGATTAAGACCTTTATTATTAAGCCGTCCTAGTAGTTATGCTCCTCATCTTTATCCTGTTCATTATAGTGGGGAAACTTCTGTTAGTTGGAATACTTTAAAACTATTACCATTTTTTAATAGTACGTCTTCTAATTTAGGACTTTCTTGGTGGAGTCATGATATAGGTGGTTATAAAGATGGAGTAGAAGATGCAGAATTATATGTAAGATATGTTCAGTATGGAACTTTTAGTCCAATATTTAGATTTAGTGCTAAGTATGGAAGATATTATAAAAGAGAACCTTGGAAATGGGATGTTAAAACTTTAAATATTGTTAGGTTGTATTGTCAAATGAGACATCGTTTAATACCTTATATTTATTCTGAAGCTTATAAATATTATAAAGTAGGACTTCCTTTAATTCAGCCTTTATATTATCAATATCCTGAAATATATGATGAAACTGATTATAAAAATGAATACTATTTTGGATCTGAGTTATTTGTAGCTCCTATTACTAAACCAAAAGATGAAGTAATGAATAGATCTGTTGAAAGAATATTTTTACCTAAAGGAACTTGGTATGATTTTAAGACAGGGAAAAAATACTTAGGAAATAAAAGATATATATTATTCTATAAAGATGAAGATTATCCTGTATTTGCAAGAGATGGTTCAATTGTTTGTATGGGAGACTTAGAAAAAAATATGAATGTTACTAATTGTCCTAAAACTATGGAAATACATATATTCCCTGGTAAAAGTAATCAATATAATTTATATGAAGATGATGGATTTAGTAATCTTTATAAAGAAGGCTATTATTTACTTACAAGAGTTGATTATAACTATATGGCTAATAACTATACATTAATTATTAGACCTGTTGAAGGTAAAACAGGAATAGCTCCAGCCAAGAGAAATTATCGTATTAGATTTAGAAATACAAGAGAAGCTAATGACGTAATTGTTTATATTGATAATGAAAAAGTTCAAAGTGAACATTATATAGAAGATACTGATTTCATTGTTGAAGTTAATGATGTACCAACAACTAAACAATTAACAATAAATTGTAAAGGTAAAGATATTGAAATTGATGCTGTTAGACTTATAAA
>CANQZL010000042.1 GCA_947628325.1 uncultured Bacilli bacterium | reverse complement strand
TCTTTAACATCATAACCATCAAAAGACATTCCAAACTTTTTTTCAACAATTACTTGATCTTTTAAATTTAAACAACGTACACAATTAATTATTCTAATATCATTTTCTGGTAATGAATGAACAGCAAATAAACTTACTCCATTTTTCAACTTAAACCACCCTCTCATTATACATTCATATATAACTTTAACTATTTTTAATTTATCACATACTTAAGTTAACTTCAAGAAAAAAGACCTTAAAGGTCTATAAATATAATTTAAAAACAATTAATATCATTAACATTAATAAAATAAATATAAAACAAATAAATAATAAATCAAAAGGAATAGTCTTAAGACGTCTTATATTAGCTTTTTTCAATTTATCATTAATATAACTTAATTCTAAATCCAAACTTTCACTTATATCATTACCTGATTTATTAGCTTCCATAATACTTATAACCATATTATTTATTAATTTACTAGGTATTCTTTCGTTTAATAAATATAATGATTCTTCTAATGATTTACCAGCTTTAACATCTCTTAAAACCTTTTTAAATTCTTTAGATAATCTATTATCAATAATATTAGTTGTATTAATTAAAGATTTTTTAACATTACCAGTACTTTTTAAACTTATAGTAAATAAAGGAAAAAACTCTAAAGCATCTTGTTCTAATTCCTTACTTCTTTTTACTAATTCCATATCTAATAAAACAATTTCAAATAAGACATAATAAACAACACTTACAATAGGAGCAATAATAAATCCTGTTTTACTAACAAATAATAAAATAAGGAAAAAAGTTATAGTAGTAATTATTCTAAACCAGAAAAAAGTCTTATAATCAATTTTTATTTCTAATAAATCTAATTTATTTTGAATACGATTTTTTCTTACTTTATAACTCATAAATATCTTCCTTTCACAACTTTATTAATAATAAAGAAATAAAGGATATATAAAATTAATAAAATTAAGACAATTATATTACCACAAGAACTTCCTATTAACATTAATAAACTATTATTACTTAATATAACTAATATCATAATGATAATAGGTAATACTAAAAATACTATATAAATAAGATGATTAAGTTCATTAGTCATAGCTACTTCATTATCATATTTTTCATTATCAAGTAATTTCTTTTCAATTAAGTTAAAACTTGCAACAATATTAATATTACTTTTATTAGATAAAATTAACATATTAGAAATATCTTTAACAACTTTAAGATTAGTTCTTTCATACATTCTATTAAAAGATTCTCCACTACTTAAACCTAACTTAATATCATCATGAACTCTTATAAATTCTCTTTTTAAACGTCCTTGTGATTTCTCAATTACATCTTTTAAGGCTTGTTCTGTACTACGTCCTGCTCGGTAACTATTACTCATTATAATAACAGCACCTAGTAATTCTTTATTATTTATATTTTCTTTTTTATGATATATAAAGTAACAATAGAAATCAGGAATTATAAATCCTAAGATAAAAGTAATTAAAATAAATAATAAACTAATATCATCTTTAGTAAACATCATCATAAAAATATAAATAATACTTAATAATAAACCAAATAATATTTTAATAGCTATATAATCAATACCTTTTCTTAATTTACTATTTTCATCTATATATTTATCATATGTTCTAGAAATACTATTAAAAATAGTCATGGAAGATAAAATATTAGCAAATTTATATAAGAAACGATATCTAAATTTTAATGATATATCAGGATTTTCACTATTAAGACCTAAATCATTTAAACGATTTACTTTGTATAATAAAACTATAAATCTATATAAAAGATATATTACAAAACATATTGCTAATATAGAAACAATAAATAAGATTGTTTTATAATTATTCATAATATACCTCCTTTATTTTTTCTTTTTAAATTTAAACATATCATCTAAGTCATTAATACCTGCATCTTTAATTTTCTTTAAGATATTAGGTATTTTTTCATATAAGATGAATTCTCCTTGAACAATACCAGTATCTGATATTCCATCACTTTTAAATTCAAATATTTTATTTAATTCTAATTCGTTATCTTTAACACCAACTACTTCAGATATTTCAGTTATTTTTCTTCTTCCATCACGCATACGAGTGAAATGAACTACTAAGTCTATTGCACTATTCATATATTCACGTAAAGCAGATAAAGGAATAGTTAAACCATCCATTAAAACCATATTTTCAAGGCGATTTAAGGCATCTTTACAACCATTGGCATGTAAGGTAGTTAAAGAACCTTCATGACCTGTATTCATTGCTTGAAGAAGGTCAAAAGCTTCAGCTCCACGAACTTCTCCTATAATGATACGATCAGGACGCATACGAAGAGTATTTCTTACTAAATCACGAATTGTAATACTACCTAATCCTTCATAATTAGAATTTTTAGTTTCTAAAGAAACAACATTATTTTGTTTTAAATTTAATTCTCTAACATCCTCAATAGTTACAATTCTTTCATCTTCAGGAATAAAATTACTAAGAATATTAAGTAATGAAGTTTTACCTGCTCCAGCAGAACCAGAAATAATAATATTTAATTTAGCTTTAACACTAGCTTCTAAGAATCTTGCCATATAAGGAGTAAGACTTCCATTACCTACTAAGTCTTCAACAGTTACTAAATTCTTTTTAAACTTTCTAATTGTTATTACAGGATGAACTGATAAAGGAGGAATAATCGCATTAATACGACTACCATTTTCTAATCTAGCATCAACCATTGGATTATTTATATCTATTGTTTTACCTGATGGTTCAATTAATCTTTCAATAGTTCTAATAATATGTTCATCATTAATAAAAGAAATACTATTATCTTTTCTTAAAACACCATCTATTTCAATATAAGTTTCTTTAGGACTATTAACCATTATCTCTGTAATATTATCAGCTAATAATAATTCTGTTAGTGGTCCATATCCATTTACTTCACCATCAATTAAGTTATATAGATACATTCTTTCACTATTATTAAGACTATAACCATATGTTATATCATCTATTTCACTATTTATTAAATCTTTGCTAACTTTAGTTCCTGTAAATCCTTTATCACTTAAATCTTGTAATATTTGTAAACGAAATTTATCTAGTAATTCTTTATCTTGAAAGATCATATAATCATTTTCTTGATGAACACTTCTTTTTTTAGTAACATTAAATTCTTCTAATAGTCTACTCATCTTTATTATCTCCTTCTAAAAAGTCAGTTGCCATAGTAACAAAAGCTTGATAATCTTTAGTCATTATATCAGCAAATTTTCTATCTAAAGAAATAATAACACCCTTCATAATAAGTTTTTCAATATCTTTTAAGAATAATTCAACAGATATTGTATAATCAAGACGATGATTAATTATTTTCTTTATTTCATAGTTAGAAAAGTATGATTTAAATGGATCACGACTATTATTTAGTATTACTTTATAATTATTCATATTTAAAGAATCAAAAATTGTCAAAAGTGATTTTAAATTTTTTAAATCTAATGGATCATTAGTAACCATAAAGTATATTTGATCAACTGAATCTAGGATAGTTAGATTAATATCATTTAATGAATGATTAGTATCTATTAAGACAGCATCATATTTAAGTTCAGCTTTTTTAATTATATCATCAATGTATTTAGCTTCTATTTTATTAGCATCACGAGGATCTTTTGGGGCACATAAAATATCGATATAATCATCAACCATTACAGTATAGTCATTTATATCATTAAATTTGTTATTCATTAAATCAAAAGCTAAATGGTATATACTTTTATCAAATTTTTTATTTAAGTAAGTTGCAATACCCCCACTATATAAATCCATATCAATAATTAAAACTTTTTTATCAAATTGTTCTAATATTCCCGCTAAGTTAAGAAGATTAGTAGTTTTACCTACTCCTCCTTTAGCCGAAAAGAAACATAAACTTTTACCTTTTTTAATTTTCATATTATCACTAGCTTCCCTTTATAATTATCTATTATCTATAATATTATATCATTAGAAAAAGAATAAAAAAAGATTAATCTCACTTTAATGAGTGAAATTAATCTTAAATTTTATTCAGCAGCTGAGATAGTTATAGTTTCTTCAATACTACTTAAAACTTGACCTGATGTTTTTGTATTTGCAAAATCGGTTGTCCATTCTAAAACTTCAACTTTTATTTTATATGTACCTTCTTCTGTAAAAGTAGCTTTAAATATACTAGTTAAATCATATAATGGGAATCCTGTATATGGATTACCAAAATAGATAGTTTTATTATCCTCATCTTTTACTTCTACAGGGAAAGTTTCATAGCCATCCACTTTACAAGTTTCTCCATCTTCATTATAATGGGCACAATATTTTAAGTCGTTTATTTTTTCTAAAGCAGGTTCGTCTCTTTCAGTAGTAAATGTTACTCGAGCAATAACTTGTTTACCTTCGTTTTTACCTGCAATATTGCTTATTTTAAATTCATATTCTTGATTTATTTCCATTTTTTCTGGGAATTCAGCTTTAACCTCAGGATTTTTTCTTTCTTCCCATTGAGCCACTAGTAATAAGTCTTCAGTTACTGTAATTTTCTTACCTTTCATATCTTCTGTATCTTCACCAATAGAATCATATTCTGTAGTGTCAAGAGAAGATTTTTTCCAACCTTTAAATTCATAACCAAGACGATGAGGGTTAGGAATTGTTATCTCTGCATTATCATCAGCTGTTGTTGGTGCTTCAACAGGTTTATATGTTGATTGAGATGTTTGAGTATCATAAATAAGTTCTTCGAATTTTCCTCCATCTAGGAAGTAATTGATAGAATGTTTAACTTTCTCTTCCCAAACAGCTATTAAAGTAATATTCTTCTGAACTTGTTCTGTACCTTCATATTTAGTTTCAGTTGTAGAACCATCTTCATTAACTTCATACCAACCTTTAAATTCATAGCCTTCTCTAGTTGGTGTATCTGGTAAATTTATAGTTGCATCATAAGAATAATTTTTGTTTTCAGGATTAATTGTAGCTGTTCCACCATTTAAATAATAAGTTACAGTATAAACAATTGGTTTTGTTACAGCATATAAATCTAATTTATTATCTTCTTCACTTCCAGTTACTACATTTTTAAGTTTTAAATTATCTACATAGAATACTTCTTCAGAACTTTCATTTGTAGCCCAACCTTCTAGGATAAGGTGTTCTTCTTCAAATGAAGCATTATTATCTTCTAAAGAACAATCTACATCATAAGTACAAGTAATAGTTTTTAACTCTGAATGTCCTTCATCGCTTTTATGAAGAACAATACTATATGTATTAGCTGTCCATTTAGCCCAAACTTCAATATCTTCAGTTTGATTTGATTCATTATATTTAAAACTTTCTATTTCTTCTTGTCCTTTAGGATCTTTAGTGTACCATCCATCAAAATGATAGCCTGTTTTTGATGGTGTAGGCAATTTTAATGGTTGAGAATCTGGCTCTTCAGATGGTGTATATTTAGTAATAAAATCGCCTTCAAAAGTACCACCATCTAAATGATAAGTAATAGTTTTTTGAACTTCACCTAAGAACATTGCCGTTAATTTAATAGGTTCTTCTTGAGTCTCAGTAAAACGATTACTTACATCTTCTTTAGCACTATATAAATTCCCTTCTTCATCTCTCCAACCATAGAAAGCATCGTTATTGGATGTAGATTTTGGAATTGTTTCATTTAAAGTACAAGTGTCTCCATACTTACAAGATGTATCGCTATTAAATGATTCAATATTTTGAATATTATCTTTTACATATGTAAAACTATAAGTAATTGGTTCCCATGTTGCTTTTAAGACAATGTTTTTAAATAAAGTCTCATCTATTTGGATATTTGTTGTATCATTAATTGTTACTTTAGTATCTTCACCATCAGCAGCAGATTCAACTTCAAAAGTCCATTCTTTAAAAGTATATCCTGGTTTTGATGGCTTAAATATAGCAATTTCTCTGTTTAAGTCATTATATGTTCCTATTACAACTGTTTCCTTACCATATGTCCCACCATCTAAATTATAAGTTATTTTATAATCTTCTGGTTCCCATACAGCATAAAAAGTAATATTATCAGATGATCCTAAGGCTGGGACAATTGATTCGCCTTCTTCGTAAGCATCTTTATATTCATATAATGGTGTTTCTTTATTAGTAGACCATCCTACAAATTTATAACCCGTTTTAGTAACTTGAAGAGGATCAACTTTTGGGAAAGTACAATTACTTTCATTGGCTTCTGTTTTATATACGTCCATTAAAGCAACATCACAAGTTTTAGATTCGATTTCTGTCCCAGAAGCACCATTTAAATCAAAATTGATTGTATATTTTATAGGTTCCCAAACTGGAACTAAAGTAATTTCTTCATTAACTGTTTCAGCAAAGCATTCATCATCCCCGTTTGCTTTATTAGTCCAACATTTAAATCTAGAGCCCGGTTTTGTTTTACTTATTACATCGGGATATGATATTTTCTCACCTGCAACAATTTTAATAGTAGTTTCTGTAATATAATTTTCTTCTGCTTCATCATCACGATTAGTGAATGTAACATTAAATGTATTAGAACTTTCTTTTTTGTCACAGCCACCTTCTTCAATACAAGTACCATTTTTATGAGTTATTTCAAAAGTTTCTGGTATGTTACCTTCAATATTTCCAGAATTATATGGAGTACCGCTTATAGTATCCATCCAAAGTCCTTCCGTAATTTTTTGTAAAATTTTAAAATCACTAGCTTTAGTTATTTCAGAATAATCACCTGTTGAAGATCCTAACATAATTTGGGCTACATTAATAGTTCCATTAAACAAATCAGGATTATCGTAAGAGCCACTTGAATTTGGGCAAAATAAATGTGTTCCTATGACATAACAATTATTTTCTATTTCGCTTCTGTTAAATGTTTTAGCAAAAACTATGTGAGAAAATGTCATTATAAATAATATAAATAACAGTAAAGGTATTTTTTTTGTTTTCATACAAATGACTCCTTTCTAACTATTTTTATTCAATGATGTTGAGAATGTATCATTACCAATACTTATAGTACATGATGTAAAGTTTTGGAACAATTGATAAGTCGTTGTTAATTGATTACCAGCTATGCTATCAACAGTAATAGGGCTTCCGAAAGCAACACAATTTAGTTTAATTTCACTTATATTTAAGCTTGGTACAAAATTGATAAGACAAGATTGTCTAGACATATCTGTTGGAGGACAGCTAACTGTATAAACTTGTTTTGTATAATAAGGTCTAAAAGTCATATCACTAGTTACTGTTACACTATTAATATTACGTCCATTGTAAGCCCAGTACTCAAAATGATAATGAGCTTTTGGAGGACCAGCAGGTATTAAATTTGAAGGTACTCTAGTATTTTCTTCGACAGATATTGCTGATCCTTGTTGCCCTCCTCCTTCGTCTTCAAAACGAACTATATAACTTTTCTTTTGAACTGGATTAGCAGTCCAACCAGCATATAATGTTATATTATTATTAATTGCGGTATTAAAATTAAATACTGCGCCATTTACAGAATTTAAATGCCAACCATTAAACCTATAGCCATTTCTCGTTGGGTCACTAGGTCTAGTAGCTCGTTCTCCAGCTTTAATACTTTGAGGTCTTGCATCACCACTACCACCATTTAAATTAAATCTTACAGTAAATGTTCTATCTGTAGGTTCTTCTGGTTCTTCTGGTTCTTCTGGTTCTTGTGGTACTTCATTCCATCTAGCTACGATTGTCATATCTCCAGTCACAGGAGTATCAAAATTATAATCTGCTCCATTATATGTCCAACCTGCAAATTCGTAATTATCTCTTGTTGGATTAATTGATGGTCTTTCAACTAAGCTCCCTTCTTCAATAATCTGATCACTTACAATTGTTCCACCACCAGTATCGAAAGATATTGTGTAATAAGTTAAATCAGGATCCATTTCTTTCCATTCTGCTCTTAAAGTTATATTTTCACTAATTCCTTTTGAAAAATCATATAACTCATCACCAAGCATCCAACCAACAAAAATATAACCCTCACGTGTAGGATCTTTTGGTTTTTCTAGTATTTGCCCATCTTCTATTTCTACAGCAGCTACTTCTGAGCCACCTTCACTTTCGAAATTTACTTTATATGTTTCTAAAACTTTAACTTTATTAGGTATTAAACAAAATAATGTAATGATAACCACACAAAAAAGTAATATTAAAGTGTTCAATATAAGTGTTTTTTTCTTTTTACTATCGTCCATCTTAATACCACGCTTCCTATATTGTTATTTAAATTATATCACTCCATTATTAAATTGTAAATTGTAAAATTCTAATATCTTTTATTTTATAATTCGATATTATTAGTATTTACTTATTTTTTTATTTTATACACCAAATAAAAAAGTATCATTAGATACTTAAAATTTAAAATAAGGATTTTTTAAAGGCTTTAATTGTTTACACAAAACTTCTTTTCCTTCATGATTCACCATAGAATCATGACCTTTTAAAAATCTTTCATAGTCTTTTATAGTATATGGTGTATTATAATCTACTTTACCTTCTCTTTCATAATATAATCCATTACGATAAGATAAAGCAAAACCATCTAAATAAGCTTTTAAATTTTCAGGAGTGTAAGGAATAAATCCTTTACTTAATAATTCTTCAGATACTTTTCTTCTTTGATTAGTTTGAAGCATATAAACACCAGGGTTACATCCTGTAAGTTCTCTTACTCCTAATCTTTCAATTACATTATTACTCATTTTAAAAAATTGTTTATATGTAAGATCAACTATGTATTTCTTACCTTTTATTTCAACAATATTAAAATAATAATGACCTAAGCCATCTAATAAATCATAATCTTGATGAAAAGCCGCATTAATTTTTATTGTATAACACTTAATATTATTAGGTATACATATTGTATAAATAATAGAACTTGTATCATAGCATTTACCTTCCATATTAATCATATCAAAAGGTATATAACCATTATTTTGATACTTATAAGCTTTTCTTACATCATATTCATTCTTAGCTAGTCTTTGTCTTGCACATTTTACAAGATATTCCATTATTTCATCAGAACTTTGATTATTATTTATCATTCGATAAGGATTAAAATCTTCTTGATAAACAAAATCTGCCCTTGTATCACAAATATATACACAATCAACTAAATCTTCAAGACGATATAATAATCCTAAAATTGATTTTCTTAAAATAGTAGATTCATCTTGTTCTTCTTTAGTAGATGCTTTAATATCTAAATCTAAAACTTGAGATTGTTTTAAATATTGATAAGTCTTAGTAAGATTATCATAAATAGTTTCTTCATCTTTTAAGCCAATTATTTTACTACGATATTCTTGTAAATTAGTTTCGGCTTCTTTAGCTAATTTACTTAAACTTATACCATCAATTGATGTATTATAATCTTTTCTTATTTCAAATGCCATATTTACCACCTTAAAAGTATTTATTATTATAAATTAAATAATATATATAAGCAAGTATTTTAAGATATTAAAATTTAAAATGAGGATTCTTTAATGGTCTTTTTTGAAGATATAACATATCTTTATC
>CANQZL010000041.1 GCA_947628325.1 uncultured Bacilli bacterium | reverse complement strand
TCTTCACATGTCATTGTTGCTTCAGCTTCAGTTGTAATAGTACATTTATTATTATTTAGAGTTCCTTTATCACAAGTATATGTTGTTTTAGGAGTTGCTGTCTTTTTACATTTACCGTTAATTTCTTTTGTGTCACTTGGACAAGAAGTTTCAGTTTGATATTCAACTTCACCAAATACTCCTTCATGACAAACTCCATCGGCAAATCTAGCACAAGTTGAATTATAGCACTTACCATCTACTATATAAGCTTCACTAGTATCTTTTTCTCCAGTAACCCAAGTATAATCTCCTTTATCAAATAGTTCGGTTAATTTACAAACTTGTTTAGATACCTTTTCATAATCTTTATTACTTACACATTGATTACCACTTAAAGTATAATCTTTATCGCATGATTTTGTTGCTTTAGCAGAAACTGTTTCTGTTTTAATACATTTACTATCTTTTAAAGTATAGCCACTTTCACAAGTTTCTTTTCCTTCAGCTGTTAATACTATTTCACACTTACCATCTTTTAATGTTCCTTCAGGACAATAAAGTTTTTTACTTGGTTCAACATCTTGATTAGTACTTTCTTCTTTTTTATCTCCACACCCTACTAATAATAGCAATAATGTAATTAAGATAAAAATTTTTTTAAATTTCATAAAAATCCTTCTTTCTTATGTACATTATATTATATATATTTTTTAATAGCTAATATTTTTAAAGCAAAATTTCAGTTGTGAATCTTTTTTATCATAATTATATATTTCTATTATTGTGTATCAAATGTTTTTTTGAAAAAATATATAAGTAGTTCTATAAAAATAAAAATTATAAATATATAAAAATTTTCTTTAGAATAAACTATTTTATAACCATATAAATTATTTATAAGTATTAGAACTATATTAGTAATCAAAAATGACAAAACAAATAATATAATATTTAAAAGTAATAATTTATTTATAAAAATCATACTATTTTGCATTTTGTTATATCCCAATTGCTTTAAAATAATAAAGTCTTTTTGCTCATCAAAAATCATTTCTTTAAGAGTTACAATACTAATTATTAGAAATAATGTTATAAATATTATACTAAGATATTTAAGTGTTTTATTCAAACTTTCTAAGCGATTAATTGTTTCTTGAGTATTATTATTTCTATTGCTTTCAAACATAATTATATTATAAAAATTGTTTGTTTCTAGATTTCGCCATAGATTAGTCAACTCTTGAGCTTTTTTATAGCTTTCAGTATTAATCTCATATATATAGTTCTTTTCTTCTAATAATAGTTTATTATATAAATTGTCAGAAATGCATATATAGTTATTTGCTTTTGGATTTATAATATTTTTTAAATTCAGAATTATATTTTTATTGTTATATTCAAAATTAATTTCCTTATTTAGATAATATCGGATATTATTAGGGTTATAATAAGTTTCATCTAATGCTAGTAATATCTCTTTATCTTTTAATTTAACATCACAAAAAGAAGCTGGAAAAGTCAATATTATGTTATTATGAGATATAATATATTTCCAATCTATTCTTTCATAATTAAATGATTTAGTATTATTAGATAAATTGTATGTCACATCATTATCTTTACCTGGTTTGAAACTTAAAGATTGGTGAAAGTCTTTTATTCTTTTTTGATTTTTTAATAAAGAATCTTTATCCTCTTTTGCATACATAATTAAATCAATATTATGATATTTTAAAGAATCTGAAATAATAAAAGAATAATTTTGAAAACTTGTTATTAAAAAGATAACACTAAATATAATAGTAAATATTTTTATATATAGTTTAGTTGTCTTTTTTCTTAAAAAACCCTTAATTAAAATCATAACTATCTGTCCTTTTCAGAAATTATTTTTTTAATATGATGTTTATAAGGCAAAGTAATATGAAAGTGATTATAAATATTATACTAAACAATCCTACTTTTTTTATTATATTCATATTTGATTTTTTTTCTGATTTATTTAGATTTTCGTTTAATATATATGATATTGAATTATTAATTATTTTCCTAATTTGTATGCTATCAATTAGGAAAGATAAAACTATAATTATTGAAAAAAACATAATGAAATATAAAATATTATTAGAAATATCTAAACCTATATATGTGTATTTATTAAAAATATAATTTTTTAATATTATAAAAACTATTATTTCAGTTAATATACTAATTATAAAACTAATAATTAATTCTGTCAGTAATTCTAAAGATTGGCATATTATTATTTGATTTTTTGTATATCCACACGCTCTTAATATTCCAAGATATTTTTTTTCATTCCTTATTTTTTTATAGATATAATTTTTTAATATTAAAAAAGACGATATTATAACCACAATTATAATAATATTAGAAATTATTTTTACTGTATTTATTAAGTTTTTATCTATATATACTCTTGTTTCTTCATTTACTTCATAGCCAAGATTTATTAGTTGTTCCCTTACAGCTTCAATATTTTGTATTTTATCAACAGCTACAAGCAAATTTGTATATTCGTTTTGATTTGTAACTGTATTTGATTTATTTACTATTTCTATCATATCTTCTGCTTTAATATAGCATTCATTGTTATCGTTCATATTAATAGTATTATCATACAGTCCAACTATTTTAAAATTTCTTGTATAATAAGTAATATCATTATATTTATCTTTGCTATTTGTATCATTATTATATATCGGTAGTTTTAAAGATACGATTAAATTAATGGATTCATCTTTATGTATTATTTTATTTTTATCTATATTGAATTCATATATACTTGAATCAGGATAAAAATTATAAGGACATATCATTTCGTTTGTGTCTAAATCCTCAATTGATTTACCTTCTATAGATATAGGGACAAGATTTTGTGTTCCATATCTAATAACTAGAGACCCGTCTAAATTGTGAAGATTTATGTTAGAATAAATTGCTCTTGATGCATAATTTGGATTATACACTTCTAAAATGTGATCAACTTTTTTTAATTCTTGTATACTTTTTTCATTAGAATTATTTTCATGATATACATAAAATGTTCTAAATTCTATATTTCTGTTTTCTAAATATTCATTATATTTATCAAAGTTTAATCTGAAAGTTATACATAAAAATGATAAAGTTAATAATAAAGTAATTATTGCTATAATATACCAATTGCTTTTATTTCTTTTAATGGTTTTTATTGAATTAGAAATTATATTATTTTCCATGATTGACCTCTTTTAATTTACCGTTATCTAATTCTAAACAGATATCTGAATATAAATTTACTTCATCGCTATGGCTTACAACTATTACACATTTTCCTTCGTTACTCATTTCTTTTAATAATTTAAAAATTATTTTTTCATTAGCTTTATCTAAGTTTCCTGTTGGTTCATCAGCAATTAGTATATCTGGACTGTTAGCTAGTGACCTAGCGATAGCTACACGTTGTTGTTCACCACCAGATAAATCAGATGGAAAATGCGTTAAACGATTTTCTAATCCAACTTTTTTTAGTAGTTCTTTAGCTTTTTCTTTGCGTTCTTTTTTGGAAATTTCAGCATTGAATAACATTGGAACTATTACATTTTCTATAGCATTTAAATATGGATTTAAATTATATTCTTGAAAGATAAAACCAATGTGTTTCATTCGATAATAAGAAGACAGCTTATCTGATAATTTAGAAACTTCATTGTTAAAAAGTAAATATTTTCCACTAGTAGGATTATCCATAAGTCCTAATATTTTTACTAATGTACTTTTACCACTGCCGCTGTGTCCTTTAATGGCATAAAATTTCCCTTTATCGAAAGAATAATTTATTTTTTTCAATACTTCTATTTTTTTATTTAAAGTATTATAATCTTTTACCAAATTTGTTAGTTTTATAATATCTTTATTCATTACACATTTTTCCTTCTTTTTTTATTTTTTATAAAAGAAGTGATAATTATTGTTATTGAAAATAGTAAAATTATAGTTTTTTTCATATTTACGATGTCATTTTATTGAATTATTTAAAGCAATTCTAATAAGTGACTTTCCTCCTTTCCTTGAATAAACGGTATCATATGTTTTGTTTTTTTGTAAAGCGACGTTTTCTCACATTTGCTTTTTTTGAAATGTTCTTTTCACTCGCAAAAAAAAATAGAGCTTTTAGCACTATTCAACAATATTTTTTATTATATTTCTAAATAACTCAAGTTTACTTTTCATTTCAGTTATAGAACCACATTCGCCTTTAAAACATTCATACTTATCTTTGTACCCAAAAGCATATACATCCATATAATAATTTTGATAAGTTACATCTTTATAGATAAAGTTATAATATAATTCCTCCATAATTTTGTCTTCAAAGTTAATAGTCATGCTAAGAAGTCGTTCATCTGGTATATAAAAAATATCTATTGTTTCATCACCAGTTTTAAACGAATTTGCATAGTTATTATTATCGTCTTTTAATAATACCATTTTTAATTTTTCTTCAAAATCCGTAATTTCTGATTTTTGACTTTGCATAGTAGAATTTTCTCCTAAATCTTTCGATGCTTTTTCCCTTTTAACAAATATCAACTTATCATTTGTATAATCTTTTGTGATATTCAATTTAATAGTTTCTTTTTTGTCTGAGTAATATATTCTAATATACATATTGTCTATTATTTCTTCTATTTTATCTAAATCTATATATTCTTCATAACCAGCATAATCAAAAAATGCTATGTCTAAATCTTCTCTATAAAGAATTAAATTTTCTTTGTCGTTGATATTATAAAATAACTCAACCTTTTCTATAGGATTATTATTTTTATTTTCAATATTTCCTAAATTAAAATATATGTTTTCGTTTGTTTCAACAAATAATCCCGTTTTAATAGAAAAATTCTCATTTTCTCCATTTATTGTATATATATTAACTGATTTATAAAAACTCAAAAAATAGTATGTTAAAAATAAGCTTAATAAAATTACTAAAACAATAATTAATATATTAATTTTCTTTTTAAAATTATTTCTTTCTTTATATATTGTTAAAGTAACATTTTCTTTAGGTTTTTCTTCCCCAGAAAGTAATTCTTCGATTGTTACGGAAAAAAGTTCAGATAATTTTTGTAAAGATTGAATGTCTGGAAGATTTTTTCCTGTTTCCCATTTGCTTATTGCACCCCTACCAATAAAGACTTTTTCCGCTAGTTGCTCTTGAGTTAAACCTTTTTCTTCTCTTAATTTTTTTATAAAATTTCCAATCTTTTTTGTATTCATAATACCACTTCCAAAAATGTTGAATATCATTATATTAATAATATAATAGATATTCAGCTATTAATTATATTACAATTATATGATTAAAATTTCTGTATCTTTCATTTCTTTTGGTATAGCAATGTCCATATACTTTAATAACGTAGGAGCAAAGCTTTCTAATGAGCCATTTTTTAATTTAATCTTTTTATCCATAATTATAAAAGGTACAGGACTTGTTGTGTTTTTAGAGACAATATTATTATCATGATCAATTATAGTATCAGTATTGGCATGACTACTAACTATTACTATTTTATAAAAGTTTTCTTCTGCTACTTCCATAATTTTACCAAGACAGACATCAATTGCTTGTAAAGAATTTATTGTAGCTTGATAATTACCAGTATGTCCTACTTCGTCTGGGTTAGCAAAGTTAACTAAAATAAAATCATAATCTTTTTCCATACATTCGATAGTTATTTTAGCAACCGTTAAAGCATTCATTTCTGGTTTCATATCAAAACGTTCAACATTAGGAGAGTCAACAGAGAAAATATCTCTTTTTTCTATATCGACAAATTTTTCACCATTTAAGTAATATAACACGGAATTAGTTTTAATACTTTCAAAGATATGAGCTTGTTCTATTCCTAATTCACCAAGATATTCGCATAGGCAATGATCTACTTTTTCTGATTCAAAGAAATAGTTTTCATTAATTTCTTTGTCTATTTCAAATAAACTATAAACTTTAGGAGATGTTGGACGAGCATTAAATTCTACAAAATCTTTATTACACATAGCATTTAGTAATTGACGCTGATTTTCCTTACTATAATTTAGAAATAAGAAAACATCATTAGTTTCTATAGAAACAAAATCTGTTGATTTTAAAGGAGGAAGATACTCATCACTAAGTTTCTTTTCATAACATTTTTCAATTGCTTTATAAATATTTAAAGCTTCTACTCCTCTACCATCGTACAATAAATCATAATATACTTTAGTTCTTCTATAGTCTTTAGTATCATCTAAAGCATAGTAACGTCCACATACAGAAACTAAATGTATGTTATTTTTAACCAATGGTTCTATTTCATTTAAAAAATTACATATAGAAAATTTATTGGCATCTCTACCATCAGAAATGGCATGAATATAAACATTATTTTTTAATTTAATTAATTCGAGATATTTTAAGAATTCTTTTAAATATTTGATATGAGAAGATACTCCTCCATCAGATAAAAGAATACATATATGAAGATTTTTTTTATAATTTAATTTAAGATAATCAGTTAATTCAGATATTTTTTTATTATATTGTAATTTTTCTTTCTTAAATTTTTCATCTAAGAGAGTTTGCTTTGTTGTGATATTCTTACCTGCACCAATTAATTTGTGACCAAGTTCACTATATCCACATTGTTCTTCAGGAAGTCCAACGGCTTCACCACTTGATTTTAGTAGACAATGTGGGTAATTATTCCATATATTTATAAAATTGTTCATTCCGGCATTTTTTACAGCATTACCATAAACATCTTCACGCATACCGAAACCATCCAATATAATAGTCAATATTTTTTTCATTTTTATTCTCCTATTAATATAATAACATATTACTAGGTTAAATGTTATTTAAAGTTGTAATATTTATGCAAAAAAAAGAAATCACAGTCATAATAAGTAATTTCTTCATGTTAGTACGATGTTCTTCCTTGTTCCATCATAATTTTATCAACAATTATAGCAATAAACTCACCATTAGTTGGTTTTGTTTTATAATAATCTACACAATTTGAAAATAATTCATTTGAATATTCATAGTTTCCTCTATCCCAACCTGTTTCTATGGCACTTCTAATAGAACGTTCAATACAACTTTCTTTTTTAGAAAAAGATTGAGCTAACATGGGATATATTTCTTTGGTTATCGAAGTTAAAAGAGATGGCTCTAAGTAACACTCATAGATTGCTTTTCTTAGATAATGAAAGCCGTTTTTATCTGGAGCTATTCCTAACTTTTTTAGTATTTCTGCTACTTTGTCATAAATAGAAATTTTAAGAAAATTATATTTTTCTTCCTTATTTTTTATTTCTTTTAAAGAGATTATTAAGTCATTAACTTTAAAATTCTTAGGTATAACATTAAATAACTGATAATCTGTTGTAGAAAGGTTATAACAATCTAATTTTATATTATCTATAACAATTGTTCTTGATATTAGGACTTTATTTTCATAACTAGTTAGAAGACTTAAGATATTTTCACCAGTTAGTGTTCCATCAATGACAATTGCATCTAATTTAGAATTAGAATCGTTAATAATTTTTAACGCATCTTTGTAGTTATCGGCTGAAAACTTAATATTTATTTCAGTAGATAGTTTGCTTATTTCTTCTTTTAGTTTTAATAAATCTTCGTTACTGCATACTACCAATGTGTTTATATTATTTTTCATATCATTTTCTCTTTCTATATTTGCATATTACAACACATGATTTTGGTATTATGTACTTTTATGTCGATTTAAATTATTTTTTGATATTTTTGATATATTTCTTTTAAAATCTGGTAATTAGTAGAACTTTCTCCTAGAACTATACCATCTAAATTAGCTATTTGAGATATAGTATCAATATTATCTATATTAATGCTTCCTCCATATAAAATAGGAATATTTATATAGTATTTAGTAGATAAGATTTGTTTAATATAGGTAATTAGTGATAATAGTTCTGATGGAGTTGGAATTAAACCAGTTCCTATTGACCATATAGGTTCATAAGCAATAATCATTTTATTTCTTTCAGTAGGAGTTAAATTATCAAAAATGGTAAGTAATTCTTTCTCAATTATGTTTTTGGTTAGATTATTTTCATTTTCTTCTTTTGTTTCACCAATAAAAAAGATTGGTATTATATTATTACTTAATGACTGTTTAATTTTACTTATCATAGATTTTTCTGTTTCTTTAAGAATTTGGCGACTTTCACTATGACCGATTAAAGAATATTTAACATTAAGAGATTTTAGTTGAGGAGCGCAGACTTCTCCTGTATAAGCACCTTTTCCGTACATAGAAATTTCTTGACTACCTAAAATATATGATTGACCTTGAAAAAGGTAAAAAAAAGGAGATGGTGGGCATATAACTAGCTCTAAGTTGTTTTTATTTATTAATGAAGAGATATTTTTTTCAAATACAATTAATTCATCATTAACCATATTTGATTTTAAATTACATATTAAATATTTTTTATTCATCTTGAATATTATCTATTGCTGGTAATCCTTCATTAATAATATATTCTAATGTAGCTCCACCACCAGTTGATAAGTAATTAAATTTTTCACCAAAGCCAAAATGCTTAATAGCACTTACTCCGTCTCCACCACCAGCTATTTTAATAGCTTTACTATTAGCAATTGTATCAAGTAATTCTCTTGTACCAGTAGCAAATTTCATATCTTCGTATTTGCCAGCTGTACCATTTACAAAAATAGTCTTTGAAGAGTTAATTACTTCTTTAAATTTATTGATAGTTTTCATACCAATATCATATATAACATCATCATCTTCTATTTTATCTATATTAACATGTTCTATTAATTCTTCATTATACACAGGACATATTATAGCATCGACTGGAAGCATAATTTTATCCTTGTATTTAATCAAGAGATTTTTTATTTTATTCAATATTGCAGGATCTGAAGTTTTTAATGAGTTTCCAACATTAAAACCAAGAGTAGCTAAACAAGAATTAGCTATACCACCAGTTATTAGTAAATGGTCACATCTTGGTAGTAATGATTCTATTAATTCTACTTTGTCTTCGACTTTTGCTCCACCCATTACTATCGTAAAAGGTTTTTCGGCATTTAAGACATATTTATCAAGCATTTCTATTTCATGTTGAACTAAAAAACCAATACAGCTTGGTATATATTTAGCGACACCATAAGTAGAAGCGTGTTTGCGATGAGATGAACCAAAAGCATCTAAGCAAAAAATGTCTGCTAAACCTGCCCAATACATAGCAAGTTGAGTATCATTACCACTTTCTAACTTATTAGGGATGTCTTCAAATCTAGTATTTTCTAGTAAAAGGATTTCACCAGGATTCATACTTTCTATTTTAGCTTCTAAATACATATTTCTTGTTTGTTTAGAGAAAATAACTTTAGTATTTACTAGACTTTGTAAACGTTCTGCTACAGGCGCTAAAGAGTTTTTAGCTTTATCTTCTATAGTTTTTACTTTGCCAAAGTGAGATAAGATTATAATCTTGGCTTTTTGCTTTATTAAATATTCAATAGTATTTAAAGAAGCTATTAGTTTACTATCATCTAGTATTTTGCCATCTTTGATGGGAATGTTGAAATCACATCTTAACAATACACGTTTATTTGAAACATCGATGTCTTGAATTCTTTTTTTCATATCATCACCAATTATTATTATAAATTAACTATTTTTCATCTTCAATTTTTTACGTTTTAGTTTACATAAAAAAGTGTCTA
>CANQZL010000040.1 GCA_947628325.1 uncultured Bacilli bacterium | reverse complement strand
TGATGCCTAAGTTACATAGTGATAATTTTAATGGTTTAGAACTTATAAGACCTCTTTATTTAGTTAAAGAATCTTCTGTTATAGCTTGGAAAAATTATAATAATTTAAATTTCTTGAATTGTGCTTGTCGTTTTACTGAAAAAAATAATATAGAAAATCAAAATAGTAAACGTAAAGAAGTTAAAGAATTAATAAGTAATTTAAGAAAGATAAATAAAGATGTTGACCATAATATTTTTAAGTCATTAGATAATATTAATTTAAATTGTGTTTTAGGTACTAAAAAAGATGGTAATTATAAAAGTTTCTTAGATGAATATGATAATAAGAAGTAATTAAATTAAGAAAATAATCTTAAAGTAATTGACAAAAGTAAAAATAAAAAGTTATAGTATAAATATATAAATAAAGGAGAGATAAAATGGAAAAAGCAAAAGTTTATTTCATAAAAGAAATAACACCAGAAAATGTTGTAAAAATTTATGATGCTTTAAATCATAAATTAGATGGTAAAGTAGCAGTTAAAGTTCATTCAGGTGAAGAAGGTAATCAAAATTATTTACGTCCTTCATTTATGAAAGATATAATAGAGCATGTTAAAGGAACTATTGTTGAATGTAATACAGCTTATGATGGAGCAAGAAATACTACAGAAAAACATAAGAAATTAATGGAAGATCATGAATGGTCAAAATATTTTGATGTTGATATTATGGATGCAACTGAAGATATTACTTTAGATATTCCAGATGGTAAAGTAATTAAGAAAAACTATGTTGGTAAAAATATTGAAAACTATGATTCAATGTTAGTATTATCACATTTTAAAGGACATCCAATGGGCGGCTATGGCGGAGCTTTAAAACAATTATCAATAGGAGTAGCTTCTAGTAAAGGCAAAAGATATATCCATTGTTGTGGAAATGATGGAACTTATGAAGACATGTTTCATCAAGATCAAGATAGTTTCTTAGAATCTATGGCAGATGCAGCATCTAGTGTTGTAAAATATTTTGGTGATAAGATTGCTTATATCAATGTTATGGCAAATATGAGTGTTGATTGTGATTGCTGTAATGTTGCTGAAGATCCTTGTATGAAAGATATTGGTATCTTAGCTTCATTAGATCCAGTAGCAATTGATCAAGCTTGTATTGATTTAGTTAAAAAGTCTGATGATCCAGGTCGTGATCATTTACTTGAAAGAATTAATTCAAGACATGGTACTCATACAATTGATGCAGCTAGTGAATTAGGAATAGGTACTAAAGAATACGAATTAATAGAACTATAAGACAAGTTACCAAGTGACTTGTTTTTATATATAAATTATTATTTTCATGATATAATAATAAAAATAATAATTAAATAGAGGTATATTATGGAAAAAGATAAAACAAAAAATATTGTAATAATAATACTTGCTATTATAATAGGGATATTATTAGTAGTTTGTACTGCTTTATATGTTAAAAATGAATACTTAGAAGAAGATAATGAAAAAATACAATTAAATAATAATTCATCTAATGAAAATACAAATAATAATACGGATACAAATAATACAGATAAAACTAATGAGGATAAATATATTTCTAAAGATGAAGCGTTAACTATTGCTTTAGATAACTTAAAGATATCTAAAAATGATATTTATGATTTAAGTAATGAATTAGAATATAAATATGGGGATTATGTATATGAAGTAGAATTTAAATATAATAGATATGAATATGATTTTTATATTAATGCTACAGATGGTAAAATAGTAAAATCATTTAAAGAATGGGATTAGACTAAAGAGGTAAATATGGAACTTATTAAAGTAGGTCAAAATACATATTATATAAAAAATCCAACTAATATAGGTATTTATAAAATAGATGATGAGAATGTCTATGTTATTGATACAGGTAATGATAAAGATGCTGGTAAAAAAATATTAAAAATAATAGAAGAACAGGGTTGGAAAGTTAAAGGTATTATAAATACTCATTCTAATGCAGATCATATTGGTGGTAATAAAGTTATTCAAGATAGAACTAATTGTCCTAT
Organism: uncultured Bacilli bacterium; assembly: GCA_947628325.1. Lineage (GTDB taxonomy): Bacteria > Bacillota_I > Bacilli_A > RF39 > UBA660 > Coprovivens. The sequence goes on along the minus strand of CANQZL010000040.1, from coordinate 7,764 downwards.
ATATACTCATAATATAGAAAAATGTATTACAGAGTATCCTATCTTAGAAAGTTCTTTTTTATATGGTGGATATCCTTTTAAAGAACTTAAAAATAAATTTTTATTAGCTAAAGAATCAATTGTAACAGAGATTGATAATAATTTACCAGAAGGATTAGAATACTTTAGTTTAAAAGGACATTTCTTTGATATGATAGGAATAAAAACAAGTGATAATGTTTATTTCTTAGCAGATTCTTTATTTAGTGAAGAAACAATTTCTAAATATCATTTATTTTTTATTTATGATATAAAAGAATATCTTAATACATTAGATTACTTAAGTAATTTAAAGGGAAAATTATATATTCCTTCTCATACTGAAGCTTTAGAAGATATTTCTAAATTAATAGATATAAATCGTCAGAAAATAGAAGAAATAACTAATAAAATATATAATTTTTGTTTAGATAATAAAACATTTGAAGAAATATTAAAATATATTTTTGATGAATATAATTTAATAATGAATCCTAATCAATATGTTTTAATAGGTAGTACAATTAAATCGTATCTATCATATTTAAATGAATTAGGTAAATTAAATTATCAATTTATAAATAATACGATGTATTGGAAACAAAATTAATATTTATAAAAGAATAAAATATGGTGATATTATGAGTAAAAGCAAAAAAGAAAAAATAAATTTTTATAATATGTTTTGGCTTTTTATTCTAGCTAGTGTTTTTGGTTGGATTGTAGAAGGAATATATACATATATAAGAAGAGGACAACTTATTAATCATTCTGCTGTTGTAATAGGTCCTTTTAATATGGCTTATGGAATATGTGCTTGTTTTTTAACAGCTATACTTTATAAATATAGAGATGATTCAAAGATAAAAATATTCTTAATAAGCTTTATAGGAGGATCTGTTATTGAATACTTAATGAGTCTTGGAATGGAAGTCTTTTTAGGTTTTACAGCTTGGAATTATTCAAGATACTTTTTAAATATAAATGGACGTATTTGTTTACTATATTCAGTATTTTGGGGAATATTAGGGATTGTTTGGATAAAAATATGTTTTCCTTTTATTGTAAAATTTTTAACTAAAATAAATCAATTTAAATATAATGGTTTTCTAGTAAAATTTTTAATTGCTTTTTTAATATTTGATATTTTATTAACTATTGGAGCTATTGAAAGAGCTAGATCTTTTGAAAAAGGAATTGCTCCTGCAAATAAAATAGAAGTCTTTTTAGATAATACTTTTAATAAAGACTATCTAACTAATATGTTTAATAATAATTGGGGCGACTAAGATGAAGGTTTTAATATTATCTTGTAGTACAGGAGGAGGACATAATACTTGTGCTAAATATATAAAAGAAGAATTTAATAAATATAATATTTCAGCAACATTTACAGATTATTTTTCTATTATAGGAGAAAATGCTTCTAAAATGGCTGAAAATGTTTATTTAACAACAACTAAAGGAAATGGGAGTATATTTAAAGGATTCTATAAACTAGGGGAAACATATAGTAAAACTAAAATACCTAGTCCTGTTTATCTACTAAATAAATTAGCTAAAAATAAATTATCGACATATATAGAACAAGGTAAATACGATGTAATTATTGCTACACATTTATTTCCAGCAATGGCAACATCAGTTATAAAAGAAACAAATAATAAAATTAAACTTATTAATGTAGCAACTGATTATACAGCTATTCCTTTTTGGGAAGAAACAAAACCAGATTACTTTGTTATACCTCATTCTTCTTTAAAAGAAGAATTTATATCTAAAGGTTTTAAAGAAGAAATCTTACTACCTTTTGGAATTCCTGTTATTAGTTCATTTAATAAAATAAAACCTAATATAAAAATATCTCATAATAAAAAGATTATCTTAGTTACTTCAGGAAGTATGGGTTTTGGTAAAATGAAAGAAATAATAACATCACTATTAAATAACATAGATAATATTTATATTATAGCTATTTGTGGTAATAATGAAAAACTATATCAAGAACTAATAAATCTTAATAATTCTAATATCTTAGTAAAAGGATATACTAATAATATGGATGAATATATGAAGATTAGTGATGTTATACTTACTAAACCAGGTGGTCTTACTAGTACAGAAGTTGCTATTATGCATAAACCTTTAGTACATATAATGCCTATTCCTGGAGTAGAAAACTATAATAGTGAATTCTTCTTTAAAAATGGGTTAAGTTTAGTATCTAATACTATTGATGAAATAATATCTAATACAAAAGAATTACTAAATAATAAAGAATTACAAAATAAGATGATTTTAAAACAAAAAGAAATAATTAATGAAAATTCAGCTAAATACTTAGTAGAATTTATTATAAAGAATATTGGTAAGGAAGGATTATAATGGAATATAAAAGATTTGATAATACAATAGTGGCTAGAATAGATAAGGGAGAAGAAATACTTGATAAAATAAAAGAGATTGCTTTAAAAGAAAATATTAAGTTAGCTAATATTAATGCTTTAGGTGCTACTAATGAATTTGTAGTAGGAGTATTTAATATAGATGAGAAAAAATATTATTCTAATGAATTTAAAGGTAATTTTGAAATTGTTTCTTTAACAGGAACTATTAATACTATGAATGATGAGTTTTATACTCATATTCATATGAGTGCTGGAAATGATAAAGGAGAAGTATTTGGAGGACATTTAAATAAAGCTATAGTTAGTGCTACTTGTGAAATGATTATTAATATTATTGATGGTAAAGTAGATAGAGTATTTGATGAAAAAACAGGATTAAATCTATTTAAATTTTAAAGAAAAATACTTATTTAGAAATTAAGATATTATAAGTAATTAATATCTTTTTTCGTGATATAATTTAATTAGGTGATACATAATGGATATTGAAAAAATTAAAAATAATATGGAAATAAAAAATAACTATTTAAGTCAATATGCGTGTTTAGATAAAGAAGCTTATCGATTTAAAGAAGAAAATGATAATGATATTAGAACACCTTTTTATAGAGATATAGATCGAATAGTATATTCTCTTTCTTATACAAGATATATGGATAAAACACAAGTATTCTCTTTAAAAGATAATGATAATATTAGTAAAAGAATGACTCATGTTCAAATGGTTAGTAAAGTAGCTAGAACTATCGGAAGAGCTTTATGTTTAAATGAAGACTTAATTGAAGCAGCAGCATTAGGACATGATTTAGGACATGTTCCATTTGGACATACTGGAGAGAAAATTTTAAATGAAATAAGTATTAAAAATGGCGAAGGCAATTTTAATCATAATATCCAAAGTGTTAGAACTTTAATGAATTTAGAAAATAATGGATTAGGTAATAATATTACTATTCAAGTATTAGATGCTATAATGTGTCATAATGGTGAATTAGAATTAAAAGAATATCGTCCTGTTAAGAAGACTAAAGAACAATTCTTAAAAGAATATGAAGAAACTTATCATAATCAAGAATTAATAAAAAAATTAGTTCCTATGACATTAGAAGGATGTGTAGTAAGAATAAGTGATATTATAGCTTATATAGGTAGAGATATAGAAGATGCTATTAGAATGAATATTATTAAAAAAGAAGAAATACCTAAAGAAATATCTAATGTATTAGGATTAACTAATAGAGAAATAATAAATACGATTATAATGGATTTATTAAATAATAGTTTAGATAAAAATTATTTAAAACTAAGTGATGAAGTATTTAATGCTATTAAAAAATTAAAAGCTTTTAATTATGAACATATATATTCTAAAGCTAATAGTAAAGAACAAATAAAATTATATGAAGATATGTTTAATAAAGTATTTATAACATATCTTAATGATATAAAAAATAATAATAAAGATAGTAGAATATTTAAAATATATTTAGATGGTATGAGTGATGAATATTTAAATAAGACTACTCCTGAAAGAAAAGTAATAGATTATATAGCAGGAATGACTGATGACTTTATTATTTCAGAATATAAAGAAATGATTAAATAATAATAAAGCTTAAGTTTTTAAAATTTTAATCTTTATATATTAGTATAGTCTAAATGATGTAAGTCCTAAATAGATGGTTAATATTAGACATATAATTTCTTGGTAAGAGAAAATAAATCTTTTAATTTGAGATATACTAAATATGTAGAAGAATTTAATTGATTTTAATAGTTTAAAATATTATAATTTAATTATATAAGGAGTGTTTTTATGAATGAAGAGAAAAAAACAGAAACTAAAAAAAATAAAATAAATAATGTAGTATCTGGAATTAAAAGTGTAACTAATAAAACTTTAAATAACCTTAAAGGATATAAAGTATTAGGGATTGTTTTAGTAATTATAATATTACTAGTACTATTATCTAATTTAGGTAAAAAAGATACACCATATCCAGTTATTTATAATAATAGTGATGGAGATTTATATTTAGCTACTACTAAAGTTAAAAAAGAAGATAAAGCTGTTAAATTATCTAGTGGAGATAGTGTAAATGGTATTTTATATGCTAATACTACTGATAAATATGTTTTATTTGAAAAGAATGAAGACTTATATTTATATAATGAAAAATCTAAAGATGTTACTACTAAGATAGTTTCTAATGTAGTTGATTATTTTATAACAGATGATGATAGTTATGTAATAGCTTTAGATGATGAGGATACTTTGTATTCATATAATTTTAAAAAAGAAAAACAAAAATTAGATTCTGATGTATCTTCAATAGAAGGATATACTAATGATAAAGTTCTTTATGAAAGAGATGGAATTTTATATGTTAGAAGTCTTAAAGCTAGTAAAGATGATCGTACTAAAGTAACTGATAATCATGATGATAATATATCTTTTAGTAAAGATGGTAAAAAAGTTATTTATATTAATGAAGATGATGAATTAGTAATTTTTAATATTAAAAAGGGTGAAGGAGAAAAGATTGCTTCAGATGTAAGTACTTATTATTGTGATAGTAAATCTTGTGATAAATTATATTATGTAGTATTAGATTCAAATAAAGTATTATATTATTATAATGGTAAAGATGGAGAAAAAATTGCGGAAGATATTTATTCTATTAATAGTTATGATGTTGATAATCAAATAGTTTTATATACAAAGTATAATAAAGATGATAAAAATTATACACTTTATTATCAAAATGGTACTAAGGATGCTGTAGAAGTAGAGAATAAACTTTCTGGACTTAGAACAGTTAGATTATTTGAAGAAAAAGATGTATATTATATAACTTCTGATAATGAATTAAAGTATGTAGAACTTAAAGGTAATAAAATAGGTAATGTTAAATCTTTAAAAGAAGATGTAGCTGGATATTTATATTTAACTAAAGAAGGATATGCTTTTGTATCTGAAACTGATGATAATGATAATGGAACATTATATCTTGCAAGTAATGGTAAAATAAAAGAAATAGATGATAATGTAAATAATAATATTATTTCAGTTAGTAAGTCTGGTAAGAAAGTTTATTATATGAAAGATTATAATAACTCTGGAGATTTATATGTAACTAGTGGTGGTAAAGGTAAGAAGATAGATTCTGATATCCGTTTATTTGAATATATTAATGATAAATTAATATATATTATAAAGAATTATAGTACTACTAAATCTAGAGGAGATTTATATCGTTATAATGGAAATAAATCTATTAAGATAGCTGAAAATGTTACAAGAATAGCTTCTTCTCCAGTTCATTATGTAGAAAAGTAATTTAAGAGGTTTACTTATAAAGTAAGCCTTTTTAATTTGTGTTATAATATATTAAGGGAAAAGAAATTATTTTAACTAATAAAATATAAAAAAAATAACATAATAATTAATACGAGGTGGCTTATGGAATATAAAGTATATGATTGTAATTCATATAAAATACATACTATTAAAACAGATAAGTTTAAAACTTGTTCTATGGAGATAATGTTTAGAAATGAATTAGTTAAAGAAGAAATAACAGCAAATAATGTTTTAGTAGATACATTAATGCATTCTAGTAAGAAATATCCTAAGAGAAGAGATGTATCTATTTATTTAGAAAATCTTTATAGTACTTCTTTAAGAGGGATAGTTTCTAGATTAGGTAGTAGTGTGATGATATCTTTTGTTGAAGATTTTTTAAATCCTAAATATTGTTATGATGGTTATCTAAAAGATGTATTAGAACTTCCTTTTGAAATGTTATTAAATCCTAATGTTGAAGATAAAGAATTTGATAAAAGAAGTTTTAATATTATTAAAAATCGTATAAAAAGTGATATTGAATCTTTAAAAGAAAATGCTACAAGATATGCTTTTAGACGTAGTTTAGAATTGATGGATAAAAATAGTCCTAGTAGTTATTATATGGTAGGATATTTAAGTGATTTAGAAAATATAACGACTAAGAGTCTTTATGATACATATTTAAATGTTTTAAATAACTATGTATGTGATATATATGTTGTAGGTAATTTAGATATGGATGAAGTAGTTAAAATTATTAAGAAGAAATTTAATAATAAGACACTTAAAGAAAGAGACATTAATTTATATGTTGATAATAAGCTAAGAAAGAAAAATTTAGATATAGTAGAAACTGGTAAATATGAACAAGATACTTTTGCAATGATTTATAACTTAGATAAACTTTCTAAAAGAGAAAGAGATTTTACTATACATTTATATAATATGTTACTTGGTAGTAGTGGATTAACTAGTAAGTTATATAAATATTTAAGAGAAGAGAATTCTTTATGTTATGTAGTATCTAGTATGTACCAGAAGTATGATCAATTATTAATGATATATGCAGGTATAGATGGTAAAGAAAAAAATAAATGTCTTAAATTAGTTAATAAAGCTTTAGAAGAGATGGAATTAGGTAAGTTTAGTGATGAAGATTTAGAAAATGCTAAAAGATCTATTATTTCTTCGATTAAGATGAGTGAAGATTCTTTAGGAGGAATTATTAATAATTATTTATTTAATAATTTAGATAATTTGCCTTTATATGAAGAACGTATTAAAGAATTTAAGAAGATAACTAAAGAAGAAATAATGGTAATAGCTAAGAAGGTTAAATTAAATGTTATTTATTTATTAGGAGGGGAAGATAATGCAAGAGATAAATCTTAAAGGTATAGATGAAAAAATATACTATGATATATGTGATAATGGTCTTCCTATCTATATGGTTGTTAATGATAAAGTAAATAACTTTTATATGACTTTAAATGTTAGATATGGTTCTGTAGATACGGAATATAAGGTAAAGGGTAGTAAAGAATATGAAAAAGTTCATAATGGTTTAGCTCATTTTTTAGAACATGTTAATTTTAATGAAAAAGATGGTTATACAGCTCATGATTATTTTAATAGCTTAGGTTCTTCAATAAATGCTTTTACAACTTTTGATTTTACAGCATATGAAGTATTTGCTTGTACTGATTTTGAAAAAAATTTAAACCATCTTTTAGATTATGTTCAAACACCATATTTTACTAAAGAATTAATTGAAAAAGAAAAAGGTATTATTTGTGAAGAAGTTAAAATGGGTAAAAATAATCCAGGGCATAAACTTTATTATGGAATGAATGAAGCTTTATTTAAAAAACATAAAAGAAAAAATTTAGTTACTGGGGATATTAATGATGTAAAAGGAATAACTTTAAAAGAAATAGAAAAAGTTTATAATACTTTTTATCATCCTAAGAATATGTTTTTAGTTATTAC
>CANQZL010000039.1 GCA_947628325.1 uncultured Bacilli bacterium | reverse complement strand
ATTATAACATATATATAAGAAAAAAACTAAGAAAATTAATTTATAAAACATTCTTTTTTAGCATTTTTAAAAAATCTCTAAAAAGTGTCTATTTTTGTCGAAAAACTTGTAATTATATACTAATTTGATATACTTAAAAGAGATGATTACATGAGAAAAGAAAAATTTGATAGTATAGAAGAAAAACTTAGTAAATTATTATTAAAATTAGGCGATGAAAATTACCTTAAAATTATTTATGCCAATGAAAATTTAAAAAAATATGACGATATTTTAGCCAAAATAAATAACGGAGATTACCCCGTAAATTATCTTGATAAAATTACTGACGAAGAATTAGATGCTATATTAGATTATTTAAAAAAGGTAAATTAATAATATTTACTTTTTTCATTTTTAACTATAAGTTTACAACTTTGCCTACTAACATTATATCTTTCGTATCATTATTTATAACTAAATAAGCAAATGGTCTATTAAAAATTATTTCCTCTTCCAAATCCAAAACTATAGAATTTTCTAATTTTGTTTTAATAACTTTACTATCTACTGTTCCTTTTTCATCTATTTTAAAATTTACTTTTTGAATTATTTGAGAAAGATTAATTTTGTCATTACTTATTTTCGAATAATTAGCTTTTGTTAAAAATGTTTCTTTAAGTTTATAATTATTTGCAAATAACTCTTTTATGTCTATAGTCGATTGATAATTAAACTTAGGTATTGAAATTAAAACTTTCTTTTTCTTTTTACCTCCTAATAAAGAATCTAAATTTAAAGAACTAAGCGAAAATTCTCCTTCTTTTTTTGGTAAAATTCCAATAAAGCTATATTTATTATCTAAAAAATTTTTTATAAATCCCTTTGCATAATTATTTTCTAAATACATATCATTTACTTCACTCATCATTTGAACAATACTTACATTACCTTCGTTATTATAAAATTCAACTTCTTTTATATCTTGCTTTTTAAAATTATCTTCCCATTCACTATTAAAATATAAACTATTTAACATAACAAAATTATTATTCAAATCTTTATGAGATACTATCCTATTAATATTTCCATCTGTCATTAATTTCATTTCATTATTAAGTGATAAAACTTTTTCATTTATCTCTTCAGGAATAAATTCTTCAATTTTAGAATCATAACTACTAAGAATAGTATTAAAATCCTTTTTTATATCTTCCTTATAAACCTCTTTATTAATCAAAAACCTATTATAATTAATTATTTTAGTATCAATATTATATGACTCATAATTATCTAAAATATTTTCTAAATTATACGTAATAATATCATCCTTTTGCTTTAATTCATCTTTCGTAATAGAATATTTTTTAATTTTAGCTAAAGAAATATCATTCGTATTAGACATTTTTTCCTCTAATAAATTTATTTTTTTTAATAAAAGTATCAAATTTTCTTTTTCTGTTTGATCAAGTTTAACAATTTTATCAATATTTAACTCATTATATTTTAACGTAAATAATTCATCCAACAACTCTTCGTAGTAATTTACTACTTCATTTTTTTCACTTTTTAATATCTCTATAGAAGATAGTTTTTCTAACATAATATTATTTTGCGTCTTTAAATCATTTTTAAAATATTTCTTAAAAGAAGAATAAGTATTATTATCAGATCCATTATAAAGAATAGACAATGCCACCTTAATATTAAAAGGTGACATAACAATATTCTCTTCCTTATAAACATTATCTATCAAATTAGCAGCATAATTAGCAGTATCTATCTTACCCGTAAATAAACTGCTTTCGTTACTAGAATAGCTTTTATTATTTTCCCAAGCAAAAAAACCTATTACAAAAATAAGCAAAAAAATAAGTATTGAATAAAATAATAACCTTTCTTTTAACAATTGCACATTGTATTTATGCAATTTTTTATTCTTTTTCATAAAAATTCTACCTTTACCAATCAGTTATTTTTTATGCAATACTATTATATCATATTATTACTATATTCTTATCTCTCTTTTTATTAACTTGACAATACTTGTAAACAATAAATAATACAATAAGATCCACACAACAATTGATAATGATAACAACACATATTTGCCTTTATTAACACATAGAATAATATCTAAAACCATTAAAGAAAATAACAAAGCCATAAAAATTCCAATTAATACATATTTACATATTCTCGTCGTATATTCGTTAGCAGAAATTAAGAAATCTTTTACATCTTCATCTGTTTTTACTCCAAAAGTCATTTCACAAATACTAAATATTATTTTAAATATAGTTGTTATACATAAAGTTACAAATAAAAATAAAATAGGAATTGTAACAAATAAGAAATAGTAATGTAAATTAAATAAAAATTTATACAATTTTACAATACCGAATATATAAAAAATTAAACATAGAAAATAAATAACTAAAATAATTGCATTTTTCTTTTTACTATTCATATTAATTTCTCCCTATCTTATTCCATATTGTTATTATATCATAAATAATTAATTTTTAGACTGCATAATTTTATAAGCAAATTTCCAAGCAATAATTTTTTTAACTGAATAATTAATCCTCTCTTCACTTATCTTACCATTTTGATAATCTTCAAGTACCTCATTATAATGCTTTTGATAATTTTTAGTAAGTATAACATCATTACCAGCAAGTAAAGCCATTGTAGCAATATTACTATCTTCACGATAATCATCTAAAGCACTCATATCTAAATCATCAGTAATAATTAAACCTGTATAATTCAAATCTTCTTTTAATATATTTATAACCTTTGAAGATAGTGTTGAAGGATAATTTTCATCAATATTTTTCATTATATTATGTGACACTAAAATAAAAGGTGTTTTCGCTTCAATACCAGCAGCAAAAGGTAACAAAGATTCATTTTTCAAATCTTCAATTGTTCTTTCATCAATTGATATTCCCGTATGTGTATCAGCATTTGCACCATATCCAGGAAAATGTTTTAAGCAGCTAGAAAAATTACTATTATAATATAAATTTGTAACTGTACTAATATAACTAGAAGTTTCCAAAGCATCTAACCCTATACTTCTCAAATACATAAAATCATTTACATTTGTTGAAATATCTGCTACTGGAGCCATATTTAAATTCAACCCTATTTCACTTAATAAAGCAATCTTTTCTTTCTCAGTTTGAACAATTAAATCCATTCCTCCAGCTGTATAAACATCTCGAGGAGATAAAAACATTGTATCCCTAAAAGCCTTAACACGACTTACTCTAACAACCGTCCCACCTTCTTCATCAACAGCTAATGCATAATTAATTTTAGATGAGTTTTGTAAATTATCTACTTTATTTTTAAAAGTAATCTTATTTTCATTATTAAAAGCTTTACCGAAGAAAATAAAGCCACCAATATACGACATATCTTCTATTTCTAAATCATCTTGATATTTAATAATAAATAATTGAGATATTTTATTTTCAATACTCATTGTTTTCATAACTTCTTCAGCTTCATCATAATAGTCCTCAAATAAATCTTTCTTTATAATTTCTTCCTCCTCTTCCTTTTCATTATTATCAACATTATCTATAAACTTTTTGGAATTTAAACTAAAAGATATCACCTCATATAAACCAAATGTTAAAATACCCAAAATAACTAATAAAACAACTATTATAATAATATTATTTCTGATTGCTTTTTTTACTTTCTTCATATAAAATCATCTCTTTACTTTTTTTATTATATCATATACATTTATTTTTTACTTTTATTTATTTTATTATTTTAATTTTTGACAATATATTATATAATTTTTATAGAAAGGTTGTGTGAATATGAGCAAATTTTGTCCAAATTGTGGAAAGGAAGTTACAGATAACGACGTATTTTGTGGTAGCTGTGGTGCTAATTTAAAACAAGATAGTGGAAATACTAATGCTAGTGCTCAAGTAAATGTTAATCAAACAAGCAACACTACTTCTAGTACTACTAATCCAATGCTTCAAAAAAGAAATATTGCTTTATGTATAGTATTTTCTATTATAACTTGTGGCATCTATATGATTTATTGGTTTATTGTTTTAAACGATGAAGCTAATAGAGCAAATGAAGAGCCAAATGCTACTTCTGGTGTTGTTGCTTTCCTACTAAATATGGTAACATGTGGTATTTATGGAATATATTGGTCATACAAAATGGGCCAAAAACTTTACCAGATTGGTCAAAAAAAGGGTCTTGCTATTTCTGATAATAGTATCATTTACCTATTGTTAAGTATTTTTGGTTTCGGTATCATTAATTATTGCTTAATCCAAAATGATTTAAATAAACTTTCTTAATAATTTATGAAAAAAAGAATATATAAGGTTATAATATTAACTATCACAGCAATTTTAATATTAATTAGTTATTACTTTTTAAATAATAAATATGGTTTTGCCATTCCTTGCATTATCCATAAATTAACTGGTTTTTATTGCCCTGGTTGTGGAATTACAAGATGTTTATTTTCATTAATAAAAGGTCATATATATGAAGCATTTATGTATAATCAATTAGTTTTTATATTATTACCATTTATATTGATCTATGTTATTTATGAAACTTATTTATACATTACTAATCAAAAAGATGATATTATGAAAAAAATACCAAATTATTGGTTTATTATCTTATTAGTAATAACAATTGGTTATGGTATTTTAAGAAATCTAGAAATTTTTTCTTACTTAAGACCATATTAAAAAGTGCTTTAATCAAAGCACTTTTTTAATTAAATCAACATAAAAGTACATAATACACAATTAGATGTTGTAATCTAATAATGCATTTTTAAATTTTTTTTTTATTTTTTATTTTATCTTATTATATCTAAAATATAATTCATTGGTGATGATATATTTTTAGATATTCAAGACTATTCTCCTACCATTCGCCTTGCCATACAGCACAAGCATAAGAGTATTCATCATAATGGTTTAATGCTTTTCCACCAAGATGTATTCCTAATCCACCTATTGAAAAATCCCTAGCATCAGAATAAGAAATCTTATCTATATTATGAGCATAATCACCTGTAGCAATTTGTTCAATAATAGTACTATTTTTATCTGTTTTTTCAACATCAACTTGTAAAGTTTCTTTCATAGATTTTAAACTACCTGATGGTAAAGAAAACATTGCTGCAATACCATTAGCACCCTCATAAGCATAATAACCTGTATTATTATAACAATTTCCATCTACATTACAGTATTCTTGCATAAAGAAATTCGCTGGTGTAATTTTAACACTAGCATAAAATCCTATAGCAATGATATCATATCCTCGATAAGTTGGCATCGTTTTCCAAGTTAATACTGTCTTATAACGATAATTTGAACCAGGCTTACTTATTGTTGTTTCAATTCTAGAATAGTTATTTTCACTAGCTGCCCTTTCATCTAATGGCTTAAGAGAATCTTCTTCACTAACATTATTATATTCTTCCTCTGTAATTTCTTTTACTATAGATGAAACTACACTTGATGAAGTATTTGAAAGAACATTTGAAGTATTATAAATTGTTGTAGTTTTATAATATTTTACTTCTTTTGCCAATACCTCTTCTTCATCATCTTCAGCCAAAACATAACAAGGGATTACTAAAACAAAGAATAAAATAATGTATAATAGGTTTCTTTTTTTCACTTACTTAATATACCTCCTTTCTATCTTTTTATATTACCATAATTTACCAAAAAAACTATATCGTTATTTTGACGAATAAAGTCGTTAATTTGACGAACATACAATATATTAAGCAACTTCATTTATATCTAATTTATAACTTTCTCTCAAAATAATATCCTCTCCTTTAAAGAAACTAACTTCAACAATAATATTATCAAAATTATGAACGTTTTCAATTTTAGTTTTATAATAATTAATATTAGACGTATTCGTTTGATTACTAAACTCATCGATATTATTTTTTAAAAAGCCATTATTTTTTTCGATTTCACGAAATATCAAGATATTATCTTTATATAATATTTTTAAATATATTTTATCTGTTTCTAAATAGGTTTTAGTGCCGATAATACTATCTTGAAGCAAGACATGATTTATAATTGTTATAAATTTATCTCCTTTTCTAATAATGAATCCATCAATATCTATACTTTTATTCTCTTTATTATCGCTATTTATTTGATAAACAGCTGTTTCAATATCACTAGGAGTCTTCGGCTTTACTGCTATAACAGACGAAATAAATACTATGATTAATAAGATAACAAAAATCTTTTCTAATATTTTAGGTATTTTTAATGTTTTACTTATATCATTAACAAAATTGATATACTCTAATTCTCTATTTTCTTCATTATGTTCAACTAATTCACAATTAACTAATTCATCAACAGTTACTCCTAAAGCTTTACTAATATTTGCTAACATCGGAATATCTGGTAAATAAACATTATTTTCCCATTTAGAAATAACTTTATGTTCTACACCAACTAATTTACCTAACTCTTTTTGAGTTAAACCATTCTTTTTTCTTAAAAATTCAATAAATTTACCAATATTTTTATCCATATATATTAATCATTGCCTTTACAAAAAAATTATAATACTATTTAAAATAATTAATATGTATGCCACTTATTTTTAAATATTAAAACTCATAATAAAAAGTGCATTTAAGCACTTAATATATTTTTTCAATATCAATTAAATTTTTATCTGTCTCATAATAGCCTACTTTTATTACATCACCAGTTCTAATAAATGGTAATTCTTCACTAACAGAAATTGATACCTTAAATTTTTCATTTCCAGAAGTAATATAATAATTAGTATATCCATTAATAATAGCATTAGTAATACTATCAACTTTAATCTCTTTAATTACTAATTCTTCATCTTTTACTTCTTTTTTTATACTCTTTAAATAATTATCTTTAGCTTTTATTATTCCTTCTTTAGCATCAGTAACAACAACTTTTTGATAATCTTTAACATTTACAAAACCATACATTTTTACAAGACCACTCGAATCTTTTAAACTTACTAAATATGTAGGATCACCATTTAAATTAATAAGTAATGGGAAAGTAGATTGATAACCCATATCTTGTACTTGTCCCTCAGCACTACTCATTGCACTAAATTCTTCAGCACCTGGGACACTATAATAAGTAGTTTTTCCTGTACGCATATTAGTTAGAATAAAACCTAAATTTGATTCGTCACTTACAACACTTGTAATTCCTGTATACAAATAAATATCATCATTCATTGCTAAATAGTTATATCCCTCAGTCGTATTAACAACATCTTTTTGCCCAAAAATACTATTTAAGAAACCATTTTTGTAATTACCCCAATCATCTACTTGTTCAATAACTAAACTAGCTGAATATGCAATATCTACCCAAGTAGGTATATCTTCTTTAGAATATTTTTTAGATTCTCCAGTTATTGGATCAAAAATAATTACTCCTGTTACTTTAGCTTTTAAACCAACAGCTGTATAACTAATAGTTGGTATTATATAATAAGGATTACCTTCATTATCTATTTCAAAAGAAATATTACCAAAATTAGTTGTTGGATAAGTAAATCTTAATTTACGTTCCAGATTTTCATTAAATAAAGCACTTGTTGAATATTTCATGCCCTTTTCTAAACGAACTAAATTTGACTCACCAGTTACACTATCAACAGTTATATACCCGACTATTCCATCCTTACGATTAGTTAACCATTTAATTGCATCAGCATATTCTAAAGGAGTAACTCTCATAATAGAATCATTATAATTTATTTGTGTATACATATTTGACACACTAAATTGACTTACTAATTCACTAACTTGCCCCATTACTCTATCTCCTAATACTTCTGAAGAAGCACGATCTAATAAAGGCAAATGATTAAAATTAACTTCGGCAATATCTTCAGCAAAATTTCCTGTTTCATCAACTTCTATTCTCTGTTGATAACTTTTGGCATTAAAAATTGGTGAACAAATAAAATTTACTAAAATTATCAAAACATACATACCACATAATCCATATATTACATACAAAGTACTAGGTGAAAAATTATAAGAAACTTTACGTCCTTTATGAAATAATTCAACTGATTTAGGACTCATAATAAAATTCATAAAAACATAAACAATCACAAGAAATGATATAAATGTATAAAATCCTATATTATTAAAATTCAATGCAGGTAAAGTAAAATAATAAACTATAAAACCTATTATTAATGTTAATATTAAAACTATTATTTTTTTTATCATAATATCTTCCTCTTCTATTTTTCTTCATTACATAGTTTTTCAACATAATTATATAAAGCTGAATTAAATTTATATATTGCTGTAGTATCTCCACGATATACATAATTTGAACCATCACCATCAAAAGCTATAAACGAATTATTATAAGTAACTTTATAAGTTCCATTTATATTAGCTCCACTTACTTTTCTCGTATCAGGTAAACTTAAAATATTATCAACATTCTTATACATATTTTCTACATCATCAGTAGTAGTTCTACACTCATAATATTTATTATCTTCCTCATTAATTTTATAAACATGTATTTCTACATTATTATAATCTGGTTCCTGTGATTTTTTTACAATAAATATTACTATACAAAAAGTTATCATAATAGCTGCAACAATTATCGCAATTTTTACTTCCATATTACTCTTCATTATTTTTATCCTCCTAATCTCAGTATATCATAATTTTAGTATTTAAGATATTGTTTTAATTTTTTTAAAGAACTTTTAAAGTCTTTTATTCCTAAATCATACATTTCCTGTAATTTATTAATATCCTTTTCCATTCTTTTAATTTTAATTTTTTCTGATGGACGAATTACAAATATTTCTTTTTTCTTTTCTAAATTAGTTATTTTATCTAACGTATCATTATATCTTTGATATCTAGTTTCTAACGATTTAACAAAATTTGGATATCGCCAATAGAAAAGATTATTTATAAAAGTATTACTTTTTTCTTTCCGATAGTCTTTTGGACGAGTCAGAACAACTATAATTTTATCATATCCAAGTTCTTTCATTTTATCTATAGGAATACTATCAGCAATACCACCATCTAAATATTTTTTATTATCTATTTTAACTATTTTAGAAACAAAAGGCATAGCCGATGATGCTCTAAATTCTTCTATTTGTATTGAGGCATTAATAATTTTTTTATATTCAGCCTGTCCCGTTTCTACATTTGTTAATGTTACATAAAAATCTATATTAGATTTAGAAAAAGCTTCTTCATCAAAAACATCAAGTTTAAAAGGAATATCATAATAAGCAAACTGTTTATTAACAATATTTCCCGTAGTTATTAATGATAAGAAACTCATATATCGAGAATCTTTTAAATATTTTTTATTATATCTTAAGACACGACCTTTTTGTTTAGAAGGATAATTAATTCCAAAAACAGCTCCTGCTGATACGCCAATTATCCCATCTATATTAATGCTTTCTTCTAACATTGCATCTAAAATACCAGCAGTATACAAACCACGCATCCCGCCACCTTCTAAAACTAATCCTACTTTCATATAACCACCATAAATTAATAATATCACATAATTGACTATGCCATAATATACAAAATACATAGGGACTATGTTCATTATGAATATATCATTTTTCCACTTCTAATCTTACTCTTATCTATCATACAATATCATTCAACTATAACCACAAATCCAGACATATATTTAAGAATATTATCAGTTACTTCTTCTATTGGCAATTCTAACCATTGAATATCTTTTGTAACCTATTATAAATATCTACTGTGTTATTTTCTAACATATTCCTATCATCAAAAATATATTTTTTAAAATAACTTTCTAACTTTTCTTTATTCATATTACAGTTATTTATTAAATAATAAAAATCTAGTACATCTTTATATCTTGAAGAAATATATCCTAACTTTAATAATGACTTCAT
>CANQZL010000038.1 GCA_947628325.1 uncultured Bacilli bacterium | reverse complement strand
CATATTTTTCTTTTATAGCTTTCGCTATTCTATTTGATTGTTCATATATAAAATCTTCTCTATTAAAACAATTATCCCTAATATCCTTTAATAGGTTTTCAAATTCTTCTTTAACTTGACTAGCATAAGAACCAATATTTTCTTTTACCCGAAAATTGGTATATTCTTCATCAAAAGATAAATCAAATATTTTCCCTTTAACTATTCCATTTTCATCTACTATAATGTCTACTCTAAAAGAATTATCCATAACATTTTTACTATATTTATATAAAGAATTTTCTTTCTTAAAACCATATTTAATTAATTTATCAAAATCAACTTTTGTTTTTCTAAAAATTTCTTCTTCAATAGTCATTTTAATTCTCCCTTTGTAAGTTAAATTTTTTCAGAACTATTATAGCACAAAATAAAACAAACTATATAAATAGCCTGTTTATATAAAATTATATTTCTTATTTAGCTAATTTACTATGTTAACAATAGAAAAGTAACTTTTAAAATATCTATAAAAAATAGAAAATATGTAGATCCTTATATGCTAAAATATTTGATTATAAAACATTATTCTTATATTTCACTTCTTTCTTAAAATTAAAACATTTAAAGATATTGTAATAGTATCAATATTTTCATTTTTATCAACAGCATTCCATGTTAAAGGTGTTTTATTTAATAAATATTCTTTATCTAAATTATCATAAATATTATATTTCTTTTCAAATACTTTATTTTCAATAATATCATAACCTTCAATATTATTAAATTTATTATCATATTCTTTTAAATTATATATTTTTCTTAATTCAATTAAATAATTAGAAGTTGGTATAACTTTTATAAAATATCCATATTTTTTTAGTATTTTATTAATATTTTCTGTATTAAAAGGAGATAGATAATCTATTACTAAATCAATACTATTATTACTAAAAGGTAAATTATTAACATCTCCTACTAAAAAATAAGTATTTTCACACATATAATCTGTAGCTAAATCAATTGCATCTTTTGAATAATCAATACCATATATGTTAAAGTCAGATAAATCTTTGGTAATTAAATTAGTATGACTTCCTTCTCCACATCCTATATCTAAAATTGTACCATTTTTACAATTTGTTTTTATAAAATTATTAATATATTTATTGATATCATCATAATAGTGATTTAATATAAAATGTCTTCGTTTTATGAACAATTCTTTATTATAAAATTTACTAATTTTATAATTATTATTTTTTACTAAAAATATAGAACCATTTCTTTTGATATTAAAATTATGATTATTTACACAACTAATTTCATTGTTTTTTAATACTAATAACTCATTACAATATATACATTTTATAATACTATTATTTTTTAAAAACTTTTTAGATAGTTCTAATTTGCTTAACAAAATTATCACCTCTTTTTATTGATTTAAAATATTTAAAAATTGTAATTATAACAAAAATTTACAATATTTTTTTAAAAAATTATAAGACATAACACCCAAAATAAATATCTTATTTCATTACTTACTATACAAAGAATTAACCATTGCATACACATAGTCCTAATTTATTTTTAATTCTCAAACTACAATTTTTTACTATCAATATCATTTTTAGAAGCTAAATGAGCAATATCATACATAAAAAGCTCTTTTATAGAATGTAATTTGTATCTAGCATTAATAATTTCATTATTTATATCAGCTGAATATAAACTGCTTGTTTTAGTTAAACCTGATTCTATAAAATCAAAAATATTTACACTCTTTCTATCAGGGCTAGGAATCCTAATATTCCTTATACTAATAGTAGTTTCCTCATTTCTATTTTCGGAATACAATTTTAAAATATGAAATAACTTAAGAGCAAGAATTGAATTATTAAAATCTAATTTACTCCCCCAATACATATATGGGTAATTTGCCATTAATTCAGGTAATTTTGCTAGTTTTTCATCATCTGGCAAGTTAGAAACTTCTTTTAACATAGTACAAAAAACACCAATAACATTATTTTTATACTTTTTATAATTAACTGCAATAATAGGTATATTAAAATAAGTAGCCCAAAGTACTTGTGGAGATGTTGGAGTTAAATTATCAATATCTTCTTCTCCTATTAAAATATAAATAGGTTTTCTCGAATCACCACTAGGTAAAAATCTAGAAACTGCAATTTCATTATAACCTACATTAAAGTTCATTAAATATTTAAAGTCTTCAGATCTTTTAACAATAGATCCTAGATTATTTTTAAAATTAGCATTATCTGTTCTACTTGCTGAATCATGTGACGATAGTGAAGACACCTGTTCTAAAGCAATTGGTCCAAATCCAATAATTAAGGTATCTAAATCAGATTTAGAAAGAGTACCCCCAAAAATATCTTCATGTTTATTTCCGACCATACTAAGTGATAGCAAAGTAGATCCTTCACCTTTTGTTCCCCAATTTTCAGGATGATTTTTTAAATCTAAAATCTTATTCAAGTTTTTATTTTCTCTAGAAATAACATGTATAATAGCTTCAAATGGAATATCTTCTAAATGATAAACTAGTATTTTATTATTTCCAATTGTTTTATTTTCTTTTGGCAAATCCATCATTTTCTTTTCATCAATAACTTTATCAAATAATCCATCAAGTTCTGATTTAACTAAAAACTTTATAACTTTTTCACGACATTTATATATATCAAAATTCTGATAAAATTCAAGCAACTTTTCTTTAAGGACATTTAAATCAGTTGATTCTTCTACTATATTACAAATATCATAACAAATTTTAACATCATCATCGTCTATTATGCCAGAATTAAAATTAACTAAAATTGAACATTCAGGAAATGTTTTTCTAAACAAATTTTTTAAGTCAGCTAAAGTGTTACAACTATCCAATTGTAAAGTAATAAAGTCAAAAAATTGATCCTTATTTTTAAATATTTTTTTTGAAAGTTCAGAAGATTCTAAAACATTTTCAAGATTTGTTTGCGTTATTAGTAAAAGCATAGTTTGATAAAAATCTTCATCAACTAGCATTTTTTTTATAACTAATTCTAAATCAGGCATTATTTCTTTCATAGTATTATACAACTTAGGAAAATTCTCCAAAATCCTAATACAATTATATAATTTATCAACATTATTTAAATCATGATAATTTTCTAATACAATAAATAGCAATCTTTCATTAGAAGAGTCATTAGAATAGTTATTATAAATTAATCGAAAAGTATAATTGGTATTATATAATTCAATAATTTCTTTTTCATTTGGTAGTTTTTTCTTATATAACTCTACAAGATTTAAAAAATTTTTATTTTTAACATCTTGAATAGATAATTTATCTAAAATACTTTTATCATTATCAAATTTTTTTGAAAAATCAAGAAATTCTTTATAAGAAAAGACATCTTTAAATTTAATATATAAATCAATTAAGTCTAACTCTATTATTATATTAATCAAATCAAAATTTTCAAAATAGTCAGCTATAAATGTATAATAATATTTATCATTAATTATCCATCTATAATTAGGAGAGTTAACTAATATATTATGGATTTCTATTAACTTTAGAAATTTTTCTATCTCATCATCAGAAAAGTTCTTTAATCTTGATAATCTTTCAAACCCTATATCATCATTATCACTATTAAAGAAAATTTTTAAATATTGATTAATAAATAAATACTTAGGTAAAGTAAATCCATACTTTTGAACAAATTCGTTGTATCTTCTTTTATCATATTGAAAATTATCTTTTATTTTTCTTATAAAACTTCTAGCCATTAAAAAACACCTCATTTTTCATCATTTTAATTTATCATTATTTAAATTTAAATAATAATTACAACTTCAACTTTCATGTAATGCTTAATAACTCCATAAAATTTAATGAAGCCTTATTTTCTATTTATTTTAAATTATCCAAATTAATTATAGCATAAAAAAAGAACTTTATGTTCTTATTCAGAGTGCAAAAAATATAACTGGTCTGCTTATAATTACCTATAATCTAATTTATCGTATTTTTCAACAAATATTTCAACAACATGACAAAAGTAAGAATCATATTTTACTCCCGCAGCAATATTTAACATTAGTAGGAATTACGACAATATCACCAGAAAATAGTTCTTATATTTTTTTCTTTTTATTTATAGGGAACTAGTATCTTGTCAAATCTATTTCTTATTTTCTTCTAATTATCTTTCATATAATTCGTCCATTATGATACATATTTCCTATCCTGCTTGATTCTAAATTTTTCATATCCTTCGAAGTTTTTTTCTAACGCTTGATTATGAAAAACGTTACCAGAATTTGATAAAATTTTCTTTTTTCGAAATTTTAGTAAATCATCAGTAGCATCAATCCATTCTTGCATAGTCATTAAATTATGCTCATTTGCCATATCTTCAGCATAGTCTAAAAATAAGGTTGTCAAACTTTTAAATTTTTTTATTTCTTGATAACAATATTATGCATTCAGAACAATTGTTCAACAATGTGTTTTGAAAATTGCTCTAATATTTTATGAAAAATAAAAAATAACCCTTTAGTTTTTTCATAAGATTAGGCACTAAGGGTATTTTTTTCGAAAAATACAAGGTACATTTTGTTACGTTAGTAATGAAAGTGACAATAGCATTCTTCCTTTTTATTTAGACTTGTTTTAAAAAAATGCAACAAAATCACTTACGATTTTTTATGATATGTTGCTTAATTGGGGTTTCAAAAGGAGTTTATCCCTTTGCACACTACTAAGTTGATTTACCAACTTAGTAGTGTATTACTATATTGAAATTATAATTCAAATAATTAAATAATAATTATAAAACTTAAACAATTAAATCTCTAATACTATAATATAACTCTAACGTATCCTTTAAAACATTTATATCATCTTGACTTAAATCATATTCAAATACATGTGGAGTTATTTTTTCAGGTGGTAAAGTACTAAGTGGAGAATTATATCCATCTGTAACATTGGCTTTTATTTTTACATTATCTGAATTAAGAATTTCTTTTAATGTATCTACATTTGTTGCTTCCATATCATAGCCAAAAATTGATTTATATGAGATTCTATTAAAATCACCTAATTCTGGAATTTCAGCACCATCAATAGTCAATGTTAAATTTCCATCAGTAATTTCCAAAACTTGATCCATAGAATATAAAAACCATCTTTCATCAATTGGAGAAGTTGAATCAATAAATTCAAAATAAAATCTAAAATAATCAATTTGGTAAATATAATTACCATCACTCAAATTATAATCCTTTGTGTTAAATGAATTAACAATAGGTATTATATTGTACATTTTTAATTTTCTATAATCATTAAGTTCTTTATTTAAATATCTATTACTTTCAATATTTATTCCAAAACCAACATTTTTATTTAAATTATAACTCGATAAATTTTGTTTTTTCAAAATATTATTTATTAATTCTTCTAGTTTATCTTGATTTAATTCATCAACTGTTATAATTATTGTCTTTGTCGAACTATTTCCTTCTTGATCCGTTGCCTTATATGTTACTGTATATTCTCCTGGATTTTTATCATTTACATCATTTCTAATTACTTCCAAATTTATGCCATCTTCTACTGAAGCATACTTTGTAGCATCAAAATCTACACCCATATAAATAGTAGCATCAACAGCATTTATTATTGGTCCTTTTTCTTTTTTATTTTTTTCGTTTCCACACCCTGTTAAACTTAATAAACAAATTGTTATTAGAAAACATAATAAAACTGTCTTTTTCATTTTTTAGTTCCTTTCATAATCAATAATTTCGATATTTACTTTGTTTATTCTATAATCTTTTTTTACCATCATTTCCCATTTTTTGCTTTCGCCTGGTGCTAATTCTACAGAATCAACTGCATAAGTCCAATCTGTATCTATAGTTATGCCAGATTCATTTACGAATAGTCCTTTTATTTTTACATATGATACATTTGTATAACCTCGATTTGTAATAATTCCACTTACAGTAGTAAAATATGAATCATTTGAAAGACTTATATTACTTATAACAAGTGGATTGCTATCATTTTCATTAATAATTTCTAAATTTTTATATAACTCTGATGCAAAAGCGCTGGAAACCACTTTAATATCGTCTATACTTAAATCTTCATAAGAATCTACTAAACTTATGGCTCGATGTTCTGTTATCATAAATATTTTATTTAATTTATCAATATAAAGTTTTGTTATATCATCCATAATATTATTCTCAAAATCTGATAAATAGTATTCACTTTGATTTTTTCTAATAATATACAAGCCATAAGTTAAATCAAAAAACTCATTGTTAATTGCAGTTTCAGTATTAATTTTATATTTATTATAAATTTCATTAAAATTTTCATAATATTTCGTATATTTACCATACAATCTATATTTAGCTACTTGTGTATTTCCAAAGCTAATTAACATTTTGCAAGACTTACTCGCATTAGCATATTCTTCATTTTTAAATTGTTCACTTGCTATTGAATACATAATTACATAATATAATAAGTAGATTACTATCAAAATAATTGGAATTAAAAAAATAATTTTCTTTCTTTTTTTTATCTTTTTTTTCATAAAAAATCATCAATTTCTATTTATTTTTTTATAAAAATCACTTTATAATTTTTATTTATAGTTTATAAAACAAATATACTGTTTTACTTAATTTTTTTATTTTAAATCTTTAACCTTAGCTTTAATAATATTTTTACAAGTACTAATCATAGAATTCCTACAATTTGTTTTTGTCTCTATAATTCTACTGGTATATAAAATTTCATTATTTTCATCTACAAACTGATAAATAAATTTTCTATCACTTATTTTGTTTAATTTTAGAAAATTACATTCATCATGAATATCATTTTTAATTATCCAATTTTTAAAATCTTCAAATCCTTTTATACATAAAGAACGAGATTCGTAAAATTTTGAATTCCCCATTGCTTGCTTACCACAATACCATAATTGAAAACAATAATTACCTTTTTCCTTGTGAATAACAATATTATAATTCATAATAAAACTCCTTTCTCACAAATTATCGTATAACTTATAATTATTTGATACTAAAGAGACATAAATTCTACAAGATGCTCTATAGATGTTTTTTTCATTTCATATGTAGGATGAACATATAATTTTAAAGTTACTTCAACAGAAGAATGACCTAAAATTTCACTTAAAGTTTTAATATCCATCTTAGATTCAATTGACCTAGTAGCAAATGTATGTCTCAAAGTGTGAAACTTATTTCTTTTAATATTACATTTTTTTAATATTCGTGCATAAAATGATTCTAAATATCTTGGGTCATACAACTTCTCACTATTTGATAGCAAGAAATATGTATCCCTTTGTTGAAATTTTTTAAGTATATCAATAATAAAATTAGGTATAGGTATAATTCTTTTGGATGTTTCGCTTTTTGGTGGGCTTTCGATTAAAATAGTCTTATTATCAATATTATTTTTTGAATTTTTAATTCTTTGAATTGTTCTTTTGACTACTAAAGATTTATTGCTAAAATCTATATCCTCCCATTTTAATCCACAAACCTCTCCAACACGAAGTCCTGTATATAAGCAAAGTAATAAGCATAATTTACGGATATTTATTTTTTCTTTTAAAGTTGATTCTAATATAAGTTGTTCTTCTCTAGATAATATAAATATTGTTTTTTTATGTAATTTAAATTTCAAATCACTTACATCTATATAATTACAATACTTGTTGCTATAAGCATAGGCTAAACTGCTTTTAATAATACATAGTAATTTTTTTTGTGTAGAATTTGCTATTTTATTTTTTATTGAAGAAAAAAATACATATATATCTTCTTTCGTTATTTTATTTATTAATATATTTCCAATATTGTCTTTTAAATAAAATAAAATTAGATACTCATAATTCAATTTAGACTGTATTTTAATATTATTTTTGCTATTTAACCAGAAATCAAAAATAACATTATAAGTTATACAATTTTTCTTTTTCATTACATCTCCTCCAATTTGTATATATTAATAAAATAAAATTAGAAAAAAAATAAGAAAAAAATATTCAATAATTTACTAGCCTGTGATATAATTTAATTACTTAAGTTTATCGTTTAATTATAAGTTATACGTTAATTTCACAAAGAATATGAGTTCTAAACACATGTTCTTTTTTTATAAATGGCCTATAATTTAATAAAAGATCATATAAAAACAAACCATATAAGTGATTTCGTCTAAATGGTTTGTTTATAAATTGCTTTCTAATTATCTAATTTATTGTATACATCATATATAACAGGTTCTAACAAAACATTTTCCGCTCCTTCACATAGTACTTCTACAATAATATGACTAAACCAATAGTCTCTTCTTACACCATGATAATGTTTAACATTTGCAAGGATAACTACAATTAGATAGTTTTTGTAGTTGCTTTCCTTCTTCTCTATAAGAATTTAGTATTTCATCAAACTTATTTTTTATTTTCTTTTTTTTCCTTTTCATCTATATATTGATAATTAAGATTATTTTGATTGCTAATTACTGATTTACCCAGTTTTTGTTCTAAATTATCTCTTGCCACTTTAGAAACGTTACCGCCCATTTTAGCAATCACTTTATTTTGTTCTAATCCATAAGGTTTATGTTCTTTAGCTAATTCTCTCGTTGCAATTTCTCCTAAGTCAGTAAGAGCAACTTCTATATCTGACATATTATCTCTTAAAGATTCTTTTCTAATACTTTTATATGCTTTATATTCACTTGCTTTCATACCAGACCATTCCTTATATATCTCATTTGTTAATATTCCATATTCATAATCTTTTGAAATACCTCCATCTTTCCATATATCAGTTAATTTATTTCTATTTAATATACCTTTTAATCTTGTTTCAATCCATTTATCAGAATACCCTCTTTTTCGGTAATAATCTATGGCTCTTTTAATAGCAATCTCAGGATCAAATACTTCATCAATTCTTTCACTTCCTAAATTAGCAAGCCATATTTTAAAAGGTTCGGCTTTTGGACTTGGGACTGATTCTATTAGTCTTAGTATTCCTTTTGTATCAAGAGTATCTGTTAAATAGTTTTTTCCATCATTTTTAGACTTCATTTTCAGTTGTACACATTTTGTGTACAACTCACTTCTTTCTTCTTCAGTCATTCTTTTCTTTAACATATTCCAATAATTTCTTGGATTACTACTATCAGTTAAAGCAGATATTACATCTACCACACTAAAATAATAATCTTCTTTTTCACTATCCCAAATACTTCTTATTTCTTTGCCTTCAAAAAGATTTGAAATAGTTTTTAATTTATTTTCATTCATATAAACCCTCCTTGATAAGAACTTTCATTTTTCAATATTTTTTATTTAAAGTAAAAATAAATTATTAAATACATCATCTAAATAATCTGTTAAATTGTTTTTTAACCACTAATTTGATATCTTCTACAATAATATGACTAAAGCAAGAATCAATTCTTGCCACATATTAATGTTTAACATTTGCAATGATTGCTACAATTAGATAGTTTTTGTACTTCTTCATCTTCTTCTCTATAAGAATCTAGTATTTAATCCAACTTATTTTTTATTTTCTATTTTTCCTTTTTTATCTATATATTGATAGCTCAATCTATTTTGATTCGTAACAACAGGCTCACCAAGTAGATTTTCAATTTCATCTCTTGTGTTTTTGGCAACTTGTCCACCTGCATGAGCAACTTTTATATTTTCTTTTAATCCTTTAGGTTTCGTTTTATTTGCTAATCTTTTTGTTACTTCTTCACTTATATCAGCTAATGATACTTCAATATTATCCATGTTATCTCGAAGTGACTCTTTACGAAGTCCTTTATACTCTTTATATTCTTTAGCAGTCATTCCAGACCAAGTTTTATATATTTCATTAGTTAATATAGCAAATTCTTTACTTTCAGTAATACCATTTTC
>CANQZL010000037.1 GCA_947628325.1 uncultured Bacilli bacterium | reverse complement strand
AAGAATACATCTTGAATTACTTCCTTACTTAAATTTCTTTCTCTATTTGCAATACTAGGATACTTATTTAATATTTGTAAATAAAATTCATTATCTAAATCTTTTAAGTCATTTAATAGTAAATAAATAATATCTACTTCTTTCTCCATTGTTTTAAATAATTTATTTTTTTCTTTATCTAATAAGAAATTTATCTTAGTATAAAATTCTTCTAATGTTTTACAAAAGAATAACTCTTTAGTAGTAAAAGATAAATAATTATAGCGATTAATTCCAACATATTCATCTATATTTAGTAAAGCATGATTATATAAATCATTTTCTAAGTCATTATCCCATGTTGGATCAGCTATAAAATAACCATCTATACCATATTTAGAATCTACTAAGTGAATCCATCTTCTTGCATGATCTTCTCCTTTAATTAAAACTTCCGTTATTTTATCTCCTAACTTTACCTTATTAGGTAATACTTCCATATCATCTTTTATATAATCTAATCCAACATCTACAGTAACACTAAAATCAATACTTTCAATTCCTAACTTATTTAACAAATCTTTTAAAAGACTAGAAAAACCAGCACATACCATATATTCATTATCTAAAAGTTGATAAACATTTCGAGCTGCACCTTTATCTTCTTCATTTTCTTTATATTTCTTATATTTCTTAACAATATTATAAGCAAATAAATATTTCTCAAGAGGACTTAAATTAAGAGCTGGTATAATCATTTCTGTAAGTCTTTTTTCAAAATTAAGATAAGTTAATAAATTATATTTCTCACCCTCAACATTAACATTAAGATTACTTAGTCGCTCTAAATTATCACTTTCACTAACAAATTTAAACAAGTATTTATTAAATTGGGGTTTATTAGAAACTCTAAAAGTTACATTAAGATCTTTATTTAAACTTAAATATCTTTTAATTACTTCAATATAATTTTCATAATCATTACTTTTAATAATTACTTCAGCTTCTTTTGAAAGATATTTAAAATTTTCTAATTCATCTTTTGTTAATTTTTTATCTAAAATAATCGTTTTATTAGATGATAAACTCTCATATTTATAACTAGCTATTAAATTTTTTTGACTATTATAACCAATTAAAGAATCAAAATTTTCTTTTAAATCATCATCTATCTCATTTGTTATAATTTTTTTTACATGAGTATTTTTAAACATTTCATAAATTTCTTTAGTTAATTTAAATGATGATGATGAAGTACCTAAAGTAATTTCTGTTATTTCTGGATTATCTAAAATAGCTTTAAGTAATGAAGTATTAATAATTTCCCAATCTTGAAAAGTAAAAGAAGAATTCTTTTTATTTTTAACTATTTTAATAATTAAATCATCTATATCTTTTTTATGTTCATCGTAATATTCTTTATAAATAACTAATTGATGTGGCATATTAGAATTATTAGTTAAAACTACAGGATTTTCTTTATCACAAAAAATAATTTCTTTTTTAGTTCCTCCAAATGTCATATTTATTGAACTATTGATTCCAAAAGAACTAATATCTAATTCATTATAGTGTTCATTTAAATAATTAATATCAAGTATTTGTGAATCAAATCCAGGAATTAAGTAGCCTTTAATAACTTGTATATCTTGCATACAATCACCTATTATAAATTATATCAAAAAAAAGATGATTAATCATCTTCAAAATATATTTATTATAATTTTATAATTGGTGGAACATCTAAAGAAAACTTGTTAATAATATTTATCATATCAACAACATTCCCATCTTTATCTATTTTATATCTTTTAGGAAATACTTTACTTTGTCTTTGCATATTATCTTCTAAAATAGTCTTTACTGTCTTTTTAGTTTCTCCTATATCGTATTCATATACCTCATGATAAATTACTTCTAAAGATTTCTTATAGACATATCCTTTTATTTG
Organism: uncultured Bacilli bacterium; assembly: GCA_947628325.1. Classification (GTDB taxonomy): domain Bacteria; phylum Bacillota_I; class Bacilli_A; order RF39; family UBA660; genus Coprovivens. The sequence continues at coordinate 8,077 of CANQZL010000037.1, read as the reverse complement.
TTTATTACTTTTAGAAACATTATTTAGACCTATTTCTAATAATATTTCATCATAAGTACTAAGTAATTCTTCTTTATAAAGAGAAATCTTTAAGATATCTCCATACTTAGTTATTATTTTATTATAAAATGTCTTATCTAATACAGCAAAATAGTTTAATACTTCTTTTATAATATCTAATTTATTAAGACGATTTTTCTTAATTAAAAAATTTAATTTAGCATAATATTCTTCTAAAGTACTAACAAAAAATAACTCTATACTATTATATTGATCAATATAATTATATTTAGTCATATTAGAATATTCTTCATTAGTTAAAGCAGCAAAATTATAATAATCTTTCTTATCATCATTATCCCATGTTGGGTCAGCAACATAGTATCCATCTATATCATACTTTGGATCTACTAAATGAATTAAAACTCTTGAATGACCTCCACTACTTGTTAAAACTTCTTGTTTATTACCATCTTTATCAAGATAAAAATCAGGTAAAACTTGTAAATGAGGATTAAGTTTATATAAATTTGTATCAACCCAATTTAAATATTCAAAACACTCAAATCCTAATTTATGAGCTAAATCTTCTAATAAGTTACTATATCCAGCACAAACCATAAAATCACTATCAAGTATTTTATATAATTCACGAGCTGAACTATAATCTTGTTCATTTTCTTTATATCTTTTAAATAACTTCGTTATATTATAAATACATAAATATTTTTCAAAAGGACTTAAATTATCTAAATACTTAACCATATCATATAAACGTTTTTCATATTTTAAAAAGTCTTTTAAAGATACTATAGTATTTTTTTCATAATTTAAAACTTCTATATTATCTAACTTAATTTCATTAATATGTTTAACTAAGTACTGATAAAATTCTTCTTTATCAATTATATTTAAAACAATTTTATTAGTCATTTTTAATTCTTGAATCTTCTTAATTATTTTAAAACAATTATCATAATTATATGGTTTAATAATTATTTTAGCTAGATGATTAATATACTTAATATTTTCTATTTCATAATCTTGTAAATTACGAAGTATTTCTACTTCTTCTAAAGAAGCTAAATCTTCAAATGTATACAAAGATATCAATGGTGTATCACTTTTTAATATTTGTTCCATATTCTACTCCTAAAAAAGATGATTATTCATCATCTTCATCTTTACTACCTCTATTTTTAAATTGAAGAATAATTGGTGTTCCTGTAAAATCAAAATTATTTCTAATGGTATTTTCTAAGTATCTTTCATAACTAAAATGAACTAGTCCTTTATTGTTACATCTAAAGGTAAATTTTGGGGGACATATTCCTGTTTGACTACTAAAATAAATTTTTAATTTCTTCCCTTTATAACCAGGAGCTTCATGTAATTCTGTTGCATCATTTATAACATTATTTAATAAAGATGTTTTTACTTCACGATGATTATTTTCATAAGCACTAATTATTTCAGGCATTAACGTATGTAGTCTTTTTTTAGTTAAAGCTGATAAAAATACTACTTTAGCATAAGTCATAAATTGAAATTCATTTTTTAAAAGTAATTTCCAATCATGAATAGCTTGATCTTTATTTTCAATAGTATCCCATTTATTTACGACTAAAACTAATCCTTTACCAGCTTCTATAGCATAGGAAGCTATATGTTTATCATGTTCAATAATACCTTCTTTAGCATCAATTACTAAGACACAAACATCAGCACGATCAATAGCTTTTAAACTTCTTAATAAACTATATTTTTCAATTGATTCATAAATACGTCCCTTCTTACGCATCCCCGCCGTATCTATTACAATATATTCTTCATTATTATATTTAAACTTAGTATCCAAAGAATCCCTTGTTGTTCCAGCAACATCTGAGACAATAGATCTTTCTTCATTTAATAAAGCATTTACTAAACTACTTTTACCTACATTAGGTCTTCCTATTATACAGAATTTTAAAATATCTTCATCTAGTTCTTGAGAAGTAGTAAAATCTTTTGTAATTTCTTCTAATAATTCTCCTATCCCTAAATTATGAGTTGCTGAAATAGGAATAACATATTCAAATCCTAATTCATAGTAATAATAAATTCTTTCTTCTTGCATATTAAGATTATCTAATTTATTTAATGCAACTATTACTTTTTTATTAGTCTTCATCAACATATCTCGAATATATAAATCATTACTTGTTAAATCACTACGACCATCTACAATAAAGACAATAACATCTGATTCAGCTATCGCTATTTCAGCTTGAATTTTTATATCTTTATTAAAATCGCCATCTCCTAAATCAATACCACCAGTATCAACTAAAAGAAAAGTTTTATCTTCATATGTTACATCGCCATATATACGATCTCTAGTTACTCCAGGAGTATCTAAAATAATAGATTTATTTTCTTTAATTAAACGATTAAATAAAGTACTTTTACCAACATTTGGTCTTCCTATTAAACAGACTGTTTTTTTCATATAAATACTCCCTTTCTTTCTCGTGGTATTTTAACATAAGTTTAAAAATAAGTAAAACTTACCTTAATAATTATCAATATTATATTATATAAGTTTACAAATTAAAAGAGTTCTAAAGAGAACTCAAACTATTACTTATTATAGAGTATATTTCTTCACGACCTTTTTTAGTAGCTGAAGAAAATAATACTATATTATCATTTTCTTTTAAGGGAAATGCTTCAACTAAAGCTTTTTCACATTTAGCTTTTTCTTTTTGACCTACTTTATCATATTTAGTTGCTACTATTGTAACATCTAATTGATAATATTTTAAGAAGTTATACATAAGTAAATCATCTTCTGTAGGTTTATGTCTAAAGTCAACCAATAAAAACACTCTTTTTAAATATTCTCTATTTTTAAGGTATTCTTCTATCATCATACCAAATTTCTGCTGGATATTTTTTGAGACAGTCGCAAAGCCATAACCAGGGACATCAACAAGATAGAATTTTTCATTAACTAAGTAAAAATTTAAAGTTTGGGTTTTACCTGGTGTCGCACTAGTATGAGCATACTCACGTCGTCCTACTATCGAATTAATGAATGAACTTTTACCAACATTACTTCGTCCTACTAATAAGAACTCTGGTAAAGAATCTTCAGGATATTGACTTGCTCTTACTGCAATACTTTTAAGTTCTACAGAATCAATTTTCACAATCATCACCACGACATTATTATAAAGGAAAAAAGAAGTCAATGTCAAATTGGCTTCTTTTACATCTTAAAAGTTCCTCTTTTGTTTCCTTTATCTGCTTCTATTTGTAACTCTGTTTGTTTTTTTAAATATTCTTGAATTTTTTTCTCTAAAGCATCTTCTTGTCTTTGTGAAGAAAAAGTACTATTTAATTTCTTCTTTCTTTCTATTCTTTCTTTTACATCATTATAAATTTTTTCATCCAATCCTTCTCGTAAATCGGAAAAAACAATTTTATTAATACTATTACTACAATAATTTTCTAATGGTGTCATATCTAATTTTTCTAAAGACTCCATACAAGCTTTAGCAAAATTTATAAGACCAAACTCCTTTATAATTGAATTCTTTATTAAATCAAATAATTCATTATTAACTTTATATCCATTACAAAAATTAGGATTTCTTATAAAATCATAAGTAATATTTTCCTTTAATTTATCATCACCTAGTTTATGCTCTTTATCAATATAATATCCCAAAATAAATTCTTTAGGTATATACCCAAGTGATGAACAAACAATATCCATAAGAGAACGTGGAGTATCTTGATCATATCCAGCCTTTGGGCTTTCTGTATAACCCAAGTATAATTTTTCTCCTTTATCATTTTCAATATATGGTGGATATAAAACAATAATATTATTTTGATATTCCCCCCAAACATAACCATGTAAAGCAGAATTTATACTAGAATCATCCCTTCCAACTATACCTATTTCTTCTACATTACCATTAATACTTCTATAACTACCACCAAGTTTTAAATAACTTCTAAATATTTCCATAGCTATTTTTTGATGAAGACCATTTTCATTCCTAATACCATGTAAACCTACCCCAAAATCATTGTATTGTTTAATTAAATCAAATAATTGTGTATCTAGTAATTTTTCCATATCAACCAATTCCTTCTCCTGTAATTATTTCTAAACTATCTAATATTGAATCTACACTATCTAAAACGATATCATAATATTTAGTTTCTGATACATAATAAATAATAATTAATTTATTATCTTTTTTATAAATATTTACTAAAGCTTGTTCATTATCTTTTTCATAAAGATATGAAAAAGATTCATACTTATTAGATGGTTGTTCACTTCTACTAATAAGCTTATAGCCTTCATTTTGTTTTTCTATACTTTCTAAAACATCTTCAATAATGTCTTTTAAATTTGTATCAATATAATTATTTTCTAATACTTTACATTGAATTTCTAAAATACTACCAGACTTTTTATGACGCAGTTTAATATTATTATCATTTTCTAATACTTTCCACGTACTATCATATTTTATTAAAAAATCATCAGTTTTATATTCTCTTATATAAGTTTTATTTAAAAACAAAATAATACCTAAAGTTATTAATCCTAAAAATAAAACTATTAGTATTAATATTCTTCTTTTTTTCATATTAATTCTCCATTATCAGTATTATTAAATAATTTAAATTATTCTTAATAATTACCCTATATTTATTATTTTGATAAATCATTTTATTGTTATTTTGATAAGTTAATTTATAACCCTCTTTTTCTAATTCTTCAGTATAACCTGAAACTAAATACATTGAATCTAACATATTACCGATTTCATTTTTATATCTTAAACTAAGAATATCATCTACCAAAGAAGCTTTAATTAAAGGAAGAGTAATCTTATCAAAGATATTACCTACCTTTTTATATTCATTCATATCTTTTTGATTAATATTATTATATTCATTTTCCCCATCATACTTATTATAATAACTTTCTTTAAATATTTCGATATCTGTAGTTCCTATATTACTAAAGTCTTGGTTTACTAAGATATCCTGTAATTTTTTTAAATAAGAAATACTATTAGCATATGATAAATCAGAATATAAAACATCTCCAACATTAAATCCTATTACTTCACCATTACTATTATATAAAGCACTTCCCACATCTCCACTAGATAAAGCAAATAAGTTTTTTATTCGACCATTATTTATAGATATAAAAGTTCCATAATTTATACTAAATGTTGAATTTTCTTTACTATTAATTGTAAATAACTTATCATCTACTTTTAATTCATTTGGATTGCCTAAAGTAACTTTTTCTAGAACTTCATTTTTTAACTTCAAAACAACTACATCATAATTGGTATCTGCTGTTACTATACCATCTATCTCATATGTATTTCCTTCACAATCATTAACATATATATAATTACTTTCTGTTAAAAATTTTAGAAAATTAGACCAAGTTGTAACAATTATTCCTTCTCTTATAACAAAACCACTACCATAAATATTGCTTCCTGATTCACTCATACCTGTTATTTGTACATTACTAAGTTTATTATTATCATAAATATTTCTCAATAATTCTTCACTAACTTTAACACTATCTTCCCCAGTTAAAGATATTTTATTAAAAGTTCCACCAATTACTTCTCCTTTATCTTCTTGTAAAGTAACCTGTTTAAAATAATTTTCTAAATCATCATCGATAGTTAACCAAGGATAGTAAACTTTATAGTCATTATTTTCTTTTTTTAACCAATATATTAAAACAACTTCTTTTGTTTCATTATTGACTTTAGAATTAGGAAGATAAACAAAAGATATGGCATCATCTTCACTAAATTTAACTATTTTAATATCTCTTATATAATTAGCTTCAATATTTTTATTGTCTAATTCTTCTAAAAACATTCTAATAAATAATGAACCTGTTAAAGTATCAAAACCATTTGTTGAACTAGCATATAAATATGATTTACTAAATTCACTAAATTTATCATCAAAAGTTTTATCACTAAGAGAAAGTAATGTTACATTTTTTATAAATGACTTAATATTTTCATCATCAATAATTACTTTATCAAAACCATCTAATTCTATATTATAAGATTTATCTAATAAGTTAATTAAACTATCACTTTTACTAGATAAACTAACTTCTGAAATATCTATATCAAAAGCATAAACTATCTTATTACAAAAAAGACATACTAATAAAATAAATACTATTTTTTTCATAAACTCCTCCTATAATTTACTAAGTAAAGTTTCCAATATTATTTGACTTGCTTTTTTAGCATTATCTCCATTTAAATAACAATCATGAAAAGCTTCAGCTATAGTTTCATCATATATATAATTACCTGTACTATTTTTAGCCATTGCATAAGTTGAAATACTACCTCTAAAGCCATCAAATGATACATCATTACCATACTTTATTTGATATTTTTCATAAGCTTCTTGTAAAACTTTATAACTAAAGTCTCCTTGATTAAAATCATCATATACTTCATATAATTTTTTAGAATTAGAGGCCGTTACAAAATTTAATTTATCTGTCTTGTAATAATTTAATAAGGCAACATATGATAAATAATGACCAAACTCATGAGCTACTGTACTACTACTTGAAGCATTAGGAGGAAAATACCCACTTTTAGCTCCATAAGTTACAGAATTTTTTAATTTACTAGCATTTAAAAAATACTTAGCATTTAAAATAATTTGTGTTTTAATAGCTACAGGATATCCTGTATTAGTATTACTAGTTGCAAAAGTAAATACTGGCATAAATGCAGCTATATAAGAAGCTCCTTCTACATTACCTAAAGTCATATTAGTTAAATATTTACGTGCTTTAGGATAATTAACAAAAATATACTTTACAACATTTTTTAATTCTTCAGCTAAGTCTGCATTCATCTCACATAAATTAACTGCTGTAATTCCATAGTTATTTATAATTTCTTCTTCTATTTTTATTATTTCATTAGGACAATTAGTTTTTTGTTTAATACTATCACTACTAATTAAACGATATACATCATCTATATTTTCTAAATTGACTTGTTGTAAATATTGATAATCATAAATAATTGATGTAACCCCTAAACTAGTAGTTGTTTCACTTTGTCCCGACTTTGAAACTCCATTTAAATTAGATAAGTCATTATCTACAGTAGATGAAACTGCTCCAACATCATCACCTGTATCAAAATAATATTCCTTTTTATTATTAAGTAAAATAAATGCTATAACAAATATCCATATACCTATAGCTAAAGAAAATGCCAAAATATCAACAATACTACTTTCTCTTTTTTTAGGCTTTATATCTCTTTCTATAAGATTTACTTTTTGCAAAGTAATTTTCCTTAATTTGGAATCATTTCTTTTATTACTTTGATTAACTTTTTTTAAAGTTAAAACAGATGGTCCTTTCTTACCTTTAGTAGCTCCTGTTTTATTTTTATCAATCATTTCCTTAGAAATATCTTGCTTAAAGTTTTTAATTTTTTCTTTATTTCCTTCACCAAAATGTGGTTTTAAAACACTTAAAAAACCATGCCCACTACTAACTTGTGTTTTAGAAGGTTTAAAATCATTACTTAACGCCTCTTGTTCTTTAGCTGCTCTTTTAGCTTCTTTATAATCAATAAAAGAATTAAAATCTTTTAAATTTAAATCATTATTATTTTTCTTACTTACTTTTTTTAAACTCATAAAAGACGTCGTATCTTTAGATGTTAATCCTCCAATTAAATTAGTTTGATCTTCTGCTATAAATTTATTTTTTACTACTTTACTATTACTAATACCTGTTTTTTGGCTTTTAGTAAAAGTTCCACAATGAGGGCAGATTGTAATATTATCAGGAATTGTTTTTTTACATTTACGACATATCATATCTACACCTCCATTATGTAATAATTATAACATAATTATCTAGACTTTTAAATCAAATTAAAACGTAGAATTATTCTTCTACGTTTGTTTCTTGTTTACCTGCTAAAACTTCACGTGGTTTTGAACCATTTTGTGGACCAATAATACCTCT